>DATIGQ010000068.1 GCA_035454605.1 Terriglobales bacterium | reverse complement strand
GGCACATCGTCGTAAACGAACTGGCCGCGCAGCGTTCCGGCATAGGTCACTGCGGTGAGCAGCAGGGTCACGCCCAGCAGCCATCGCCCGCTGCGTTTTGCCTCGATGTCGTTCCGCGATTCCCCGCCAGTCGCCGTGGTCGGATTCACATTCTTCCTGGAAGCTCCGACTTGCCGATATCCACAAACTGCTGCGGTTTGAGGACCGGCGTTATCGTAAACCATCTTCCCGCAGCCGCCGACGCCCTCGAATCGCGACTGGGTCGCAGTCCCGATCCCGATCTGGCCGTGGAGGGAAGGCGGTCCCACCGGCCCCTATACAATGGAGTGCCGCAGCGGACCATGAGCGCTCCACCGCGCTATCGCATGGACCCACATCCGATCCCCTCGAGTCTGTTCCCGCCACCTGGTTCCGGGCCGTCTGCCGCCGTGTCTGGCCCGCGGGCCTTCCTGGTTGTGGCGCTGGTCTTGACCACGCTGGCCTACATCGGCGCCGCCCGGTTCGGCTTCGTGTACGACGACGTTACCCAGATCCAGCAGAACCCGCGCATCCAGTCCTGGCAGAACGTACCTTCGTATTTCACCACCCACGTTTGGGGACAACTGCGCAATGTCCTGGGCAATTACTACCGCCCCTTGTTTCTTCTTTGGCTGCGTTTGAATCACGCCCTCTTCGGCCTCAATGCACTGGGCTGGCACCTGAGCACCATCGTCCTGCATCTGGCGGCCACCACCATGGTGTGGTGGTTGGCCAGGAAGGTCAGCGGGGATGCCTGGTTGGCAGTGTTCGCAGCCTTTCTCTTCGGATTACATCCCGTGCATGTCGAAGCCGTCACCTGGATCTCGGGAGGAACCGAGCCGCTGCTGGCGCTCGCCCTGATGGGAGCCTTCCTTTGCTACCTGCACGCCGCCGGCGCCGGCCGGACTGCCTGGTGCTGGCGCACGGCCTCGGTCGTCCTCTTCGTGCTGGCGCTCCTGGCCAAGGAGACGGCCGTGGTCTTCCCTTTGCTGATCCTCCTTCATGCCTGGCTTCCCCCTTCCGCGGCCGGGACGGCGCCTGCTTTCGGCGCCCGCTTGCGAGCCGCACTGTGGGCTTCGCTTCCCTTCTGGATTCTCGTGGTTGCGTACCTGCCCGTTCGAATGTTTGCCCTGCACGGTTTCTCGCACGGTCTTACTCCTCTATCGCTCCCGACACTTGTGTTCACCTTGCCCTCCGTGCTTTTTCTCTATCTGCGTCTGCTCATGGTTCCGGTCGGCCTCAGCCTCTTCTACGACCTCCCGCTGGTCACCCATCCCGGATTCCGCAGCTTCGTTCTGCCCCTGTTGGCTTCGGTTGGCATCGCCGCACTTCTGTGGGTCGGGTGGCGACGCTGGCGCTCTCAGGCTTTTGCGGTTGGTCTGCTGTGGCTCGTGCTGCCGCTGCTACCGCTGCTGAACCTGGCAATGCTTCCGGAATGGGAAACGGTGCACGACCGCTACCTGTACTTGCCTTCCGTGGGATTCTCGATCCTGATCGCCCTCGCGCTCCGCAGCCTGCCGCCCGGAAGTCGCCGGCTCTTCGGACAGCCCGCGGCGCAACTGGGCTCCGTGCTCGCGATTGCGCTTCTGCTGGGCGGCGCGACCGCCCGCCAGACTGCTTTCTGGGCCAGCGACCTGCTGCTGTTTTCCCGTGCGGTAGAAATCGCCCCCGGCAACGTGCGTGCCCGCGTTTTCCTGGCCAATGCGCTGCTCAACCGTGGTGACGCCGAGCTCGGAATCCGCCTCCATCGGCAGCTCCTCGAACGCTTTCCCGATCTCTGGTATTCCAACGCCAGCCTGGGGATCGCGTACTACGGCATCGGAAAGTACGAAGACGCCGACCGCCATCTCAGCCGCGCTATCCGCACCGATCCTGCTGCCGACAGCAGCCTCTTCCTTTATCTTGGTCTCACCCGCATGGCGGAAGGAGATTTGTCGCAGGCACAGGCGGCCATCGAGCACGCCATTGGCATGGACCCCGGTGCGCCCGAGTATCGACTCTGGTTGGGTGAGGTAATGGAACGGCGGGGCGACTTTGCGCGCGCCCTAGAACTGTATCGTAGCGAAGCTGCACTGCAGCCCGCTAACCCTGAGCCTCGCGAGCGCGCCCAGCGCCTGGCGCAACGCCTGCCGGATCGGAATCCTTCGGCAAGCCCTGCGGAGAAAGAACCGTGAAACCAACATCTGAGGCGGCCCTCGCACCCCAGTCCTCCGCAACCGGCCCTCGGCTCCTGCTTGCGCTCGCGCTTCTCCTCACCGCCCTGGCGTACATCGCCACGCTGGGCTTCCAGTTTGTGAATGACGACGGTTCGCAGATCGTCCTTAACCGGCGCCTCGAGTCCTGGAGCTACGTCCCTTCGTATTTCCAGGAACATGTGTGGGCGCACATGCAGGGACGTCGCGAAGGCAACTACTACCGGCCGGTGTTCCTGCTCTGGCTGCTGGTCAACCGCACCCTGTTCGGTCTGAACCCCATGGCCTGGCACGCCAGTTCCCTCGTGCTCCATCTGGCCGTCACCCTGATGGTGGGGCGGCTGGCGCTCGCCATCAGCCGGGACGCATGGCTGGCTGCGTTCGCCGCCTTGATTTTCGGCCTCCATCCCGTCCATATCGAAGCCGTGGCCTGGGTGTCGAGTGCCAGCGATCCCCTGGCCGCTCTGTTCGCCTGCTCTGCTTTTCTGTTCTGGCTGTGCGCCCGGCAGGAGGCTCGGCGGCCCCTGTGGCCCGTTCTTTCCCTGCTCTCCTACGCGCTGGCGCTGCTCACCAAGGAGAGCGTCATCGTTCTGCCGCTCATGATTGCGCTCTATGCATGGATGACCGACTCTTCGCCGGGAACGGTGGTCCGGGCGCTCCGTCAGTCGCTTCCCTATTGGCTGCTCACGCTCTTGTATCTGCCGGTGCGTTTTCTCGCTCTGGGCAAGCTAGGCAATGCCGTCACTCCCGTTACCTGGGAGACGGTGCTCTGGACCCTGCCTTCGGTCGTCTGGTTCTACGCCCGGAAGCTGCTCCTGCCGGTCGGTCTCAGTGCCTTCTACGACAGCCCGTTCGTCACTTCGCCGGGCTTTGCCAGCTTTGTGCTGCCGCTGCTGGCTCTGCTTGCCCTGGCTGCCGTGGCCGCGCTGTGCTGGCGACGGTGGCCATCGCCGGCGCTTGCCGCCGGCCTTGTCTGGCTACTCCCCATCCTGCCGGTGCTGAACCTGCCCGCCTTCCGCTTCACCCAGATGGTCGGGGACCGTTATCTCTACCTGCCTTCGGTTGGCTTTGTCATGCTGGTCGCGCTGGCGGTCCGCCGCATCCGCCTGGGACGCAGGTTGCGCTTCGGGCTGCCCGCCGGACAGGTCGCGATCCTGCTCCTGCTGCTTGTGCTGCTGGGTGCAGGCACGGCCGCCCAAGCTCCTCATTGGGCCACCAATCTGTTGCTCTACTCGCGGGGAGTCGAAATCGCTCCGCAGAACGTGTTGGCGCGCGCCTTCCTGGCCAATGAGCTCCTTGACCGCGGCCAGACCGAACTGGCCATCTCCCTCTACCGCGAGATTCTGGCCGTCGATCCCAACTACTGGTGGGGCAATTTCAGTCTGGGCATCACCTACTATCGCCTCGGGGACTTCGCCCAGGCCGAGCGCCTGCTGAGCCGCGCCATCCAGGCCGATCCCCGCAACAGCATGCAGTTCCTTTATCTTGGGCTGGTGCGCCGCAGCCAGGGCGACCTGCCGCAGGCGCAAGCAGCCATGGAATATGCCATTCGCCTGGACCCCGACGTTGCCGGCTATCACACGATACTCGCGGAAGTTTTGGAACAGCGCGGCGACCTCGAAGGAGCGCTGCGGCTTTACCGCGAGGAAGCCGCGCTCTTTCCGCGGGATCCGGATGCAGCCGAACGCGTCCGCCAGGCTGAGGCCCGCCTGCACCAGAGCCGTCAGAAACACACCGATACCTTGGAGAACAAGCCATGAAGCAGACCTTCCAGCGTCTTGCCACGTTCGTCGGCAGTCTGGTCCTTGTATATCTCATCGTGGTGGTCGCCATTCTCGGCTACCGCAAGTACCAGGAGCGCATTCCTGGGCGCGTCGTCCTTGAGGTCCATCTGGACACGCAGATGGTGGAATACGTGCCCGACGATCCCGTCGCCCGGGCCATGCTGCGTGATCGCGTCGTCGTGCGCGACGTAGTAGACGCCCTCGACCGCGCCTCGAACGACGACCGCGTCGTCGGCCTTGTCGCCTGGATCGAAGCGTTCCCGCTGTCCATGGCGCAGGCCCAGGAGGTGCGCGACGCCATTGAGCGCTTCCGCGCCAAAAAGAAATTCGCCATCGCCTATTCCGAGACCTTCGGCGAATTCGGTCCCGCCAACCAGGCCTACTACCTCGCCACCGCCTGCGACGAGATCTGGCTGCAGCCCTCCGGCGATCTCGGTCTCACCGGCTACATGGCCGAGCCCATGTTCCTGGCCGGCGCCTTTGAGAAGCTCGGCGCCCGCTTCCACGGCGACCAGCGCTACGAATACAAGAACGCCCTCAACACCTATACCGAGAAGAAGTTCACGCCCGCCCACCGCGAATCCCTCGGCAAGGTGGTCGAGACCTGGTTCAACCAACTGGTGCGCGGCATCGCCCAGGGACGCCGCTTGAGCGAGCCCGACGTCCGCTCGCTCATCGACCGTGGCCCGTTCCTCGGTTCGGAAGCCGTCGCCGCCAAGCTGGTGGATGGCGTCGCCTACCGCGACGAAGTCCTCGCCAAGGTGAAACAGCGCGCCGGCGAGAGCACACCCTTCCTCTTCCTGGATAAGTACCTGGAACGCGCCGGCCGCCCGCACCAGGAAGGCAAGACCATCGCTCTCATCTACGGCGTGGGTGAGGTCCAGCGCGGCGAAAACAGCTACGACCCCATCTTCGGCGATATCAGGATGGGTTCAGACACCGTGGCCGCGGCCTTCCGCGCCGCGGTCGCGGACAAGGACGTCAAGGCCATCCTCTTCCGCGTGGATAGCCCCGGCGGCTCTTACGTCGCCTCCGACACCATCTGGCGCGAAGTCGTCCGCGCCCGCCAGGCGGGCAAGCCCGTCATCGTCAGCATGGGATTCCTGGCCGGCTCCGGTGGCTACTTTGTGGCCATGCCCGCAGACAAGATCGTGGCTCAGCCTGGCACCGTCACCGCTTCCATCGGCGTGCTCGCCGGCAAGCTGCTCACCTCCGGCTTCTGGGAAAAGACCGGCATCTCCTGGGATGAACTGCACTTCGGCCAGAACGCCACCATGTGGACCGGCACCCACGACTACTCGCCCACGGAGTGGGCGCGTTTCCAGGCCGCCCTCGACCGCATCTACGACGACTTCACCAGCAAGGTCGCCGACGGTCGCAAGATGCCGAAGGACGAAGTGCTGAAAATCGCTCGCGGACGCATCTGGTCGGGCGAGGACGCCAAGGCGCTGGGCCTGGTGGACGAGCTCGGCGGCTTCCCCAAAGCGCTCGAGCTGGCCAAGAAGGCCGCCAACATCCCCGAAAGCGAGGAGGTCAAGCTCAAGCTCTTCCCGGAAAGGAAGCCATTCTTGCAGCGCTTGCTTGAGAAGCAACCGGACTCCAGCGAACGCACAGCCGTCCAGGTACTCGAAGCGTTGCAGCCCGTCCTGCGCCAGCTCCGCGCCCTCACCGGCGCCAACCAAGGCGTGCTCGCGATGCCCGACTCCGCTACCCAGCCGTGAACGGCATGCCCGAAGGTGCCCCATGTCTGCGCCGCCTTTCGGCGCAGACGTGGGAAGATACCTCAACGATTCACTGACTCACTCGACTGGCCGCTTATCCACACTGCCCCATCTTTTCGTAAAATATCCCCGTAGGACTACGTTTACCGTCGCACTATGTCCGCCATCGAAATTCAGGGACTTGCCAAGACCTACACCGTCGGCTTCTTGCGCAAGAAAGAAAAGGTCGCGCTCAAGCCGCTCGAGCTGGCTGTCGAGCCGGGTGAGGTGTTCGGCTATCTCGGCCCCAACGGCGCCGGCAAGACCACTACGCTGAAGCTGCTGATGGGGATCATCTTCCCCACCGCCGGCTCCGCCCGCATCCTGGGCATGGCCCATGACGATCCGCGCGTGAAGGCCCGCATCGGATTTCTTCCCGAGCAACCCTACTTCTACGACCAACTCACCGCCTCCGAGCTGCTCGACTACTACGGCCACCTCTCCGGCATGGACGCCCTCACGCGCCGCCGTCGCGCTGCGGAACTGCTGGAGCGTGTCGGCCTGGCCGGCGCTCGCGATACCGCGCTGCGCAAGTTTTCCAAGGGCATGTTGCAGCGCGTGGGAATCGCCCAGGCCATCCTGCACGATCCCGAAGTCGTTTTCCTCGACGAGCCCATGAGCGGCCTCGATCCGGTCGGCCGCCGCGAGGTCCGCGACCTTATCCGCGCCCTCAAGGACGAAGGCAAGACCGTCTTCTTCTCCACTCACATCCTCTCCGACGCCGAAGCCCTCTGCGACCGCGTCGCCGTGCTACACCTCGGTGAGCTTCGTGCCGTCGGCGCCGTCGCTTCCCTCACCGCCGCCGGCCGCGGCAAGGTCGAGGTCCTCTGGCAAGGCCCGTCTGCGCTGGATGCCGTCCGCGCTCTCGGTGCCGAGTGCCGCGTCACCGGCGACACCATCGCCGCCGTCCTCGCCGAAGAAAAACTGGACGCCTGCATCGACCTCCTTCGCCGCGACACCTGCCGCCTCATCTCGGTGACGCCGGTGCGCGCCACCCTCGAGGACTACTTCGTCCAACAGATCGCCCCGCGTGCGGAGGTTTCCGCGCCATGACCTCCCGCATCGCCACCATCGCCTTCAATACCTTCCGCGAGGCCGTGCGCGACCGCGTCCTCTACAACCTCATCTTCTTCGCCCTGCTGCTCACGGCTGCGTCGGTGCTCGTCGGCCAGGTTTCCATCGACATCGGCCGCCAGGTGGTCATCAATCTTGGTCTCACTTCGGTTTCCCTGTTCGGCATCCTCATCGCCATCTTCATCGGCATCGGCCTGGTCTGGAAAGAAATGGAGAAGCGCACGCTCTACACCTTGCTGGCCCGCCCCGTGCGCCGCTGGGAGTTCGTCCTGGGCAAGTTCACCGGGCTGGTCGGCACGCTGATCGTCAACGCTTCCATCATGGCCGTGGGCGTCTTCGCCGCCCTCTACTACGTGGCCGGCAAGTTCGAGCCTGGCGACAAATGGATCTTTGTCGCCCTTTACTTCATCGTGCTTCAATTCATCGTCATCACCGCGCTGGCTCTTTTGTTCTCCACCTTCTCGTCGCCGCTGCTTTCTGCGGTGATGGCCTTCGCGCTCTTCGTCATTGGAACCTTCGCGGAAGACCTGCGCGCCTTCGCCCAGATGAGCGAAGGCGTTTCCCGCTGGGCCACCACCGCCGCCGCCTATCTCGTTCCCAACTTCGCTTCCATGAACGTGATTGCCAGCGTCGCTCACCAGCAGCCCGTCGCCGGGGCGCTCATCCTGCACAACACGCTCTACGCCCTGCTCTATGCCACCGGCGCCCTGAGCGCCGCCGTTCTCATCTTCGAGCATCGCAATCTGAAATGACCGAGCGCCGCCAGATCACCCGCATCTTCGCCCTGCTGCTGGTGGCTTGCGCCGTCGGCTGGTCGCTCGAGCTTCGCACCCTCGACACCTTGCGCACTGGCGCCACCCTGGAGGAAGTCCTCTACATCTCTTCCCCTTCCGTCCTCCGCCGCATGAGCCTCGGCTACACCGGCCTGCTCGCCGATCTGTACTGGACGAGGACGGTGCAATACTTCGGCAGGAAGCACGTGGAGCGGGCGAAGCGGTACGACCTGCTGCCCAAGCTGCTGGATATCACCACCGGACTCGACCCACACCTGGTGGTGGCCTACAAGTACGGATCCATTTTCCTGGCGCAGCAGCCGCCGGAAGGCGCGGGCATGCCGGACTATGCGGTGCAATTCGTCGAGAAGGGCATCCGCGACAATCCGGACGACTGGCAGCTCTACTACCACCTGGGTTTCATTCACTACATCGAGCGCAATGACTACGTGGCCGCGAGCCAGGCCTTCCTGCGTGGGGCGGAGGTGCCGGGCGCGCATCCCTGGCTGCGCATTATCGGCGCGGCCATGGCGCAGCACGGCGGGGACCTCGAGACCGCCCGTCGCATGTGGATCTATATCTACGAGAGCACCGACGACAAGTTCATCCGCTCCAACGCCGCCAAGCGCTTGCGCGCGCTGGAGGTGGACCAGGTGGTGTCCCAACTCGAAGCCGCCATCCAGCATTACCGCGAGCGCACCGGAGAGCTTCCCTCGAGTTGGCAGGACATGATCACCGCCGGCCTCCTGCGCGGCGTCCCGCGTGATCCCACGGGCGCGCCTTACAAGCTCATGGCTGACGGCCGCGTCGAGGTCGCCCGGCCCGACGACCTGCCCTTCATCCGCCGCGGCCTGCCCAAGGGCAAGGAGGCGGAATTCTTACAGATCGTGAAGGAAGACGAAGAAAAAGAGGAGAGGAAGAAGTAAGGCCGCCAAAGCGGCTCGGTCGCTCTCGCTCGGAATGACAGGAGTATCTTGTTGTAAGGCCGCCCATGCCCAGCAAGCCCCACCTCATGATCTTCGCCGTGCTGCTCACCCTCCCTCTCTCCGCCCAAGTCGACGTCTCCGCTCTCGCCCGTTCCGTGGACGAGCGCTACAACCGCCTGCAATCGCTTTCGGCTGAGTTCACCGAGATCTACCGCGGCCAGGGGATGGCGCGCACCGAGAGCGGCACCATGTGGCTGAAGCGTCCCGGCAGAATGCGCTGGGAGTATCGGACGCCGCGCGAGAAGCTGTTCGTCACCGACGGCAAGACGGCTTACTTCTATCTTCCGGACGAGCGCCAGGTGCGCCGCGCTCCAGTCAAGAAGCTCGACGATCTGCGCTCCCCGCTGCGCTATCTCCTGGGCAAGTCGAAACTGCTGAAGGAATTTCCCGACCTCGCGCCTTCTCCGGACCTCAAGCCGCTGGAGCCCGCCAACACGGTATTGCGCGGCGCTCCCGAGCACCTAGCCGACCGCGTCCAGCAGGTGTGGCTGGAGATCGCGCCCGACTCGCGCATCACCCGCATCGTCATCGAGGAAGTGGACGGCTCGACCACCGAGTTCCGCTTTCGCTACCTGACGGAAAATCAACTCCGCGACGACGCCCAGTTCCGCTTCACGCCTCCGGCCGGGACCGAGGTGATTGAGACGGAAGCGTTCGAACCGTAAGCCCATGCGCCGATTTCTGATCGCGGCATTGATTGTGGGCGTGCTGGCACTGGTGTATTTCAAGCCCTGGGTGCGAACACCTGCGCCGGCGCCATCGCCTGCGCCCGCCATGCGGACGTTCGAAGTGCCTTCCTGGGGGAATGGCGCTCCCAACGTGCTGATTGACCTGCCGGCCGACGCGAGGACGGAGCACCAGCGCGGGCCGGATTTCGATGTGACCTATTTCACCCTGCCTTCGGGCGGGCGCCTGGGCATTTATGCGGGGCACCATCCGAATCCGGCGCATCCGGCGAATGCGCAGTCTCTCAAAGGGGTCATCGGCGGCCAGCCGGTGACCTGGTTCTGTTGGCAAGCCACGGCCAACGAAGCCGGCAAGTACACTTGCGAGACCGTGGTCGAGGGACTGTTCCGGAGCCCCGCGCCGCCCGCGCCCCAGACTCCTTCGCCACCGTCCGCTTCCGGCGTGGAGTCGCTGACGCTGCACATATGGGCTGCGGGAAGCGGGGCGGACGTGGAGCAGTTGTGCGGGTATGCGGCGAAATTGAAGTTGAAGCCGCCGGCCGTCGGCTCCTGACTGCCCGGTTTGCGCCTGGCCGCCCCGCGCGCCGCCGGTGATAGACTGGCGCTGCTACATGGCCGAGTTTCTCATCAAGATGGCCGACGAGCACGGCCGCCTGCTGGAGCAGGTGGAAGACGCGCATTCGGAAGCGGAGGCGCGCGAGCGTTTCTCCCGCCAGGGTTTTCTGGTCTACTCGGTGCGGCCACGCAGCCTGCTGGCCGGGGGCGAGGTCCACTTGCCCCAGCGCCGCCGGATCAGGCTGGACGACTTTGTCATCTTCAACCAGCAGTTCGTCACCTTGATCCGCGCCGGGCTGCCCATCCTGACCGCGCTCGATCTGCTGAAGGCCCGGCAGCGCAACCCCTATTTCCGCGGCCTGCTGGAGGACGTGCGCGACCGGGTACGCAGCGGCGAGCTGCTTTCCGAAGCCTTCGCTGCGCAGAAGGCTTTCCCCAGGCTCTATACCACCACGCTGCTGGCGGGCGAGAAGAGCGGCAACCTGGAAGAAGTGATGAACCGCTATATCGTCTTCCAGCGTACGGCCAGCTCGGTGCGCAAGAAGCTGCTGGCCTCGCTGGTCTATCCGGCGCTGCTGATCACGCTGGTGATCGTCATGCTGATCTTCCTGGTCACCTACGTGGTGCCGGAGTTCGCCAAGCTGTTCGAGTCGCTGAAGGCGCAGCTTCCCCCGCTCACCTTGTTCATGCTGAAGGTGGGCGTGACCTTGCGCGAACACATCCTGCTGGTGACCGGCAGCGTGCTGGGAATCGCGCTGCTCATCCGGCGCTGGCAGCGCAGCCCGGCGGGCGCGGAGCGGCTGGATCGCGTGCGGCTGGCGACACCGGTGCTGGGAGAGATCTGGCTGAAGTACCAGATCGCCATGTTTGCGCGCATGATGTCCACGCTGCTGGCCGGTGGATTGCCGCTGGTGCCGGCGTTGGAAACCGCCGGAGCGTCGCTGGAGAGCAAATATTTGTCGCGAGGGGTGATACAGGCCGCCCATCGGGTGCGTGAAGGCCAGCCGCTCTCCAAGAGCCTGGAGGAGACGGGCTCGTTCCCCGATCTTTCGGTGGAGATGATCGAAGTGGGCGAGTCCACCGGCGCGCTGCCCGCCATGCTGAATTCCGTGGCCGAGTTCTACGAAGAGGACGTGCAGACGGCGCTGACGGCGCTGATGTCGCTGATCGAGCCCGCCATCCTGATTTTCATGGGCCTGGTCGTGGCCTTCGTGCTGCTCTCGCTCTACCTGCCCATCTTCACACTGGGCGCGGGCGGCGTAGCGGCAAGGTGAGCCATGTGGTTTATGTGGTTGTGTGGTCATGCATGATTCTGGCTGAATGCTGCGTGCTGATTGCTGACTGCCGATTGAGTTAAGCTGAAAGACATGGCCAACGAAACCAACCCGGCGGGGGGACGACGGGCGCCGTTGTTCGTGAACGGCGGCAACGGCGGCCGCGCGCCCGCGGCCAGCCAGGCCGACGAAGAAGCGCGCGCGCACGATCTGGCCGAACGCTATCGCTCGGAGTACGTGGACCTCAAGCACTTTCGCATCCAGCACGACCTGTTTCGCTCCATCCCCGTGGACCTGATGTTCCGCTACAACTTCGTGCCGCTGGAGGTGACCGAAGACGGGCGGCTGGCCATCGCCATCGACGATCCCAGCAAGCTGATGATGATCGACGAGATCGGGCTGCTGCTGGGCAAGCGCATCCTCACCAAGGTGGCGACCCTTTCGCAGATCAGCGACCTGCTGAAGAAGACCGAGCAGTCGCAGCGCGTACTGGAAGAAGCCAGCGAAGGCTTTACCCTGGACGTCATCCGCGAGGACGAGCTGGCGGACGAGACCATCTCCATCGAGAAGCTGACCGCCGAGGGCGACATCAGCCCCATCATCCGGCTGGTGGACACGACGATTTTCACCGCGCTGCAGCGGCGCGCTTCGGACATCCATATCGAGACGCGCGACGACTCGGTGGCCATCAAGTACCGCATTGACGGGGTGCTGCAGCCCGCCATGTCGCCCATCGCCCGCGACCATCACTCGACCATCATTTCGCGTATCAAGGTGATGAGCGAGCTGGATATCGCCGAGCGCCGCGTGCCCCAGGACGGCCGCTTCCGCGTGCGCTACAGCAACCGCTCCATCGACTTCCGCGTCTCCATCATGCCCTCCATCCACGGCGAAGACGCGGTGCTGCGCGTGCTGGATAAAGAGAGCATGAGCGAGAAGTTCCGCAAGCTCACGCTCGACGTGGTGGGCTTCAGCGATGAAGACCTGAAGAAATTCCGCCGCTACATCAGCGAGCCCTACGGCATGGTGTTAGTGACCGGGCCAACCGGTTCCGGTAAGACCACGACGCTCTACGCCGCGCTGAATGAGATCAAGACGGACGAAGACAAGATCGTAACCATCGAGGATCCGGTGGAGTACCAGATCCGCGGGGTCACACAGATCCCGGTAAACGAGAAGAAAGGGCTGACGTTCGCGCGCGGGCTGCGCTCCATCCTGCGGCACGACCCGGACAAGATCATGGTGGGCGAGATCCGCGACACGGAAACGGCACAGATCGCCATCCAATCCGCCCTGACCGGGCACCTGGTGTTCACCACCGTCCACGCCAACAACGTGGTGGATGTGATCGGGCGGTTCCTGAACATGGGAGTGGAGGCGTACAACTTCGTGTCGTCGCTGAACTGCATCCTGGCGCAGCGGCTGGTGCGGGTGATCTGCGAGAACTGCAAGCGGCGGGTGGAATACGACGCGGACGCGCTGGAGGCCAGCGGACTGATCCCCGCCGAATGGGCGACGATGCCGTTTCACGAGGGCGCAGGGTGCATCGAGTGCGCAGGGACTGGCTTCCGCGGGCGCACCGCCATCCATGAACTGCTGGAGCTGAGCGACAACATCCGCGAGATGATCCTGGCCAAGAAGCCCACCTCGGAGATCCGCCGCGAAGCCAAGAAGGAAGGCATGCACTTCCTGCGCGAGTCGGCGCTGGCCAAAGTGAAGGCGGGCATCACCACCCTGCGGGAAATCAACAAAGTCACGTTCATTGAGACGACGCGGTAGGGACGGGTTTCAGGTCCTGGCCTCCCGGGTGCGCGTTTCGGATACAATCGGCGGCGAAGCGGTCGATGGAGTGACCGCGGCACAGGACTATGAGCGGTGAAGGCAAGGCGCGGGCGCGGCCCAAGGTGGCGTGTGAAGTCGCCGCCAACCGGGTGATTGCGGCGCGCGCGGCGCAA
>DATIGQ010000067.1 GCA_035454605.1 Terriglobales bacterium | reverse complement strand
GGAAATGGACGCCGCTTTGCGCGCCGGCATCCTGCTGTTCAACGTGGAAAGTGCGTCCGAGCTGGAGCTGCTCTCCCAACGGGCGGCCCGCCTCCGCATTCGTGCTCCGCTGGCGTTGCGGGTGAATCCCGACGTGCCTGCAGCCACGCATCCCTACATCTCTACCGGTCTACGCCAGCACAAGTTCGGCGTGCCGATTAAGGAAGCATCACGCCTCTACCGCCAGGCAGCCCGGCAAGAGTGGCTGGCGGTGGCCGGCATCAGCGTACACATCGGCTCGCAGATCACCAGCGTCGCGCCCTTCCGCGCGGCCATGGCTCGCGTGGCGCGGCTGGCGCGCCAACTCAAGAGCGAAGGCCTTGGCATCCGCTACCTCGACGCGGGAGGCGGGCTGGGCATCCCTTACCAGCGTGGCGGCCAGACCGATTTCGCCGCCTACGCCCGCGCGGTCACGGCTCCGCTTGGCGGCTTGGACACGCATCTGCTGCTCGAACCCGGGCGTGCCCTCGTCGGACCTGCGGGAGCGCTCCTCGCCCGCGTGCTCTACGTGAAGCGCAACGGCCGCAAGCGATTCCTTATCCTCGACGCGGCCATGAACGACCTCTTGCGCCCGGCGCTCTACGACGCCTGGCACGCCATCGTCCCGGTCTCGTCCGCTGCGGAGAAGCGCAGGCTGCGCGTTTATGACGTGGTTGGCCCAATATGCGAAACCAGCGACTTTCTGGCCCGCGACCGCAAGCTGCCGGAAATGGCCGAGGGCGATCTGGTGGCCATCCTCGACGCCGGCGCCTACGGCATGTCGCTGGCCTCGAACTACAACTCGCGCCCGCGGGCGGCGGAAGTGCTGGTGGAAGGACGCACGACACGCCTGGTCCGCCGCCGGGAAACATCGGCCGACCTCATGCGAGGGGAGAACCTTTGAGGCTCGACTCGTCTGTTTTGGCTGATTGCTGATTGCTGATTGCTGACTGCTGAAGGCTCCTTACAACGACTCCAGAAAATTCACTACCACCCGCGTCACCGGTTCCGGCCGCTGCAGGTGGAGCAGGTGCCCGAAGTCGATCATGCGCACGTGGGTCACACGCGGCAGCAGGCTGATTGCGGTGCGTACGTCGGCATCGCTCATGCTGCCGCCCAGCGCCGGGTTCGCCTGCAGCAGCATCACCGGGCATTTAATCTGGCGGAACATGGTGTCGGCGTCCCAGCCGTCAGTGGCGCGGCCTTCGAACAGCGCCGTGAACACTTCCGGATCCATCTGGCTGTAGGTCTGGGCCAGGAAGCGGAACAACGCCGCATCCATCCCCGGGAACTGCCCCCAGCGCACCGCCTCCTTCTTGCCCGGCAGCGTGACCCGAATGTCGGCCAGCGCTTCCGCCAGGTCATCCAACAGCCGGCCGGACTGCGCCAGGTCGCGGATAGCTCCATAGAGTGCGAGCAGATGTTCGTTCTGCGCCAGGCTCTGCGCGGTGAGCACGTTGTCTCCCAGAATGAGCCCCCGTACCTGCTGGCCCAGGCTGGAAGCCAGCCACATGCCCACGATTCCGCCCAGCGAGTGACCGAAGATCACCGCCGTGTCTTTCACGACGTTTTGCAGGAAGGCGACCGCATCCACCACGTAATCGGTTCCGCGATAGGCTCCGGGAGTGCGGCCGGAGCGCCCGTGCCCGCGAAAGTCCATGGCATAGATATGCCAGCGCGCCGCCAGCGTCGGGATGATCGAAAGGAACGCCTGCCAGCGGTGCCCGATGCCGTGCAGCAGCACCAGCGGCGGCCCCGAGTCCGGTCCTTCCACGTAGTTCAGCTTGACCGGCCCGGTGTCGAACAGCTTTTCCTTGAGCATTCGGTCCGCCTGTGGAATGTCCTAGTGGCGCTCGTAGACGATGCGGCCGCCCACCATGGTGGTCTCTACCTTTACGTCCTTGATCTTCTCCGGAGCGATGGAGAAGATGTCGTCGCTCAGCACCACCAGGTCGGCCAGCTTGCCGGGAGTGATGGAGCCTTTCTCTTTGTCCTGGAATTCGGCGTACGCCGAGCCCATGGTATAGGCCTCCACCGCCTCGGCGACGGTGATCTTCTGCTCCGGCACCCAGCCCTGCGGGTTCTTGCCGTCGAGCGTAGCCCGGGTGACGGCCGCGTAGAGGCCCTGCATGGGATCGAGCGGCGCGACCGGCCAGTCGGTCCCGAAGGCCAGGCGGACGCCGTCGTCGAGAAAGGTGCGAAAGGCGTAGGTGGTCTTGATGCGCTCCGGCCCGATGCGCTTCTCCGCCCAGCGGCCGTCGTCAATGGCGTGGTAGGGCTGCATGGAAGCGATCACGTGCAAGCCTCGGAAACGCACGAAATCCTTGGGCGCCACGTGCTGCGCGTGCTCGATTCGCAGGCGCCGGTCGCGCGCGCCGTTGGCCTTCTCCAGGTCCGTGTACAGGTCGAGCACCATGGAGATACCGTGGTCGCCGATGGCATGCGTGCATAGCTGCAGCCCGGCCGCATCCGCCTGGATCATCCGCCCGCGCACCCGGGTGATGGGACGCATGCCGGCGGCGATCAGGCCCCGCGTGTTGGGTGCGTCGTCATAGGGCTCGAAAAAATAGGCCGTGGTCGAGCCCAAGGAGCCGTCGGCGTACTCCTTGAGCGCTCCTACGCGCAGGTAGGACGACCCGAAGGCCCGCCGCAGCCCCACTTTCTCCAGCCTCTCCCACGTCTCCAGCGGAGGAGCCGCGTACATGCGTGTGGTGAGTTCGCCCGTCTCGGCCAGTTCCGCATACACGGCCACACTTTCGTACTCGGCGCTCATCTCCTGGGCGCTGGTCACGCCCAGCGAGGCGGCGTGTTCGAGCGCCCGGCGGATGGCCTGCAGACGAAGCTCGTGGCTCAGCGGAGGAATGACGCGCCCCACCAGCTCCATGGCCGCGTCTTTCAGCGCTCCCGTGGGACGCCCCTGGGCGTCGCGCACGATGGTGCCGCCGGGCGGGTCGGGCGTCTGCGCGGTGATCTTCGCCAGCCGCAGCGCGGCCGAGTTGGCCAGCGCCATGTGCCCGTCATAGCGGTCCACGAACACCGGGGTGGTGGGCGAGACCGCATCGATCATGTCGCGCGTGGGCAATTCGGCCGGCGTCCAGTTCTCATGGTCCCAGTTTCCGCCCAGCACCCACTCCCCCGGACGCGCCTTGGCTACGGCTCCGGCGATCCGTCGCACGAACTCCTCGGTGGTGGGCGCGTCTTTCAGGTTCACCTGGTCCAGCAACCGTCCGCCGCCCTGGAAATGCAGGTGCGAATCATTGAAGCCGGGAACCACGCGCCGACCGCGGAGATCGAGCACGCGCGTCTTGGGCCCGCGCCAGGCCTCGACCTCGGCGCGCGAGCCCACTCCCACGATGCGCTCCCCCAGCACCGCCACCGCTTCCGCCTCCGGGCGCGAGGCGTCCACCGTCCACACCTTGGCGTTGGTGAGGATTAGGTCGGCCTGCGGTTGCTGCGCCGCTGCGCTCACCAGGCTCACGGAGACGACCAGAAGGACTTCAAGAAAAACTCGAAGGTTCGTTTGCATTCTTAAGATCCCGTGGGTCTGCAGTTCACAGTTCACCGTTCACAATTCACCGTTATCCTATCGTTCTCCCCACTTCAGCTTGGCCCGCAGCACATCGAAGAAGGTCCGGCTGGAGAGCCGCAGTAGCAGCACCCGCTCCTCCGACTTGCGGCACACGATGTGGTCTCCGTCCTCGACCGGCATCCCCACCTGCCCGTCCACGCTCAGGAAGGCTTCCTCCTGCGTGCTCTTCACCGCGATGCTGATGGTGGAAGTGTCGCGCACCACCAGCGGGCGGTTGGTCAAGGCGTGCGAGGAGACCGGCGTAATCAACAGCGCACTCACATCGGGAAGCAGGATGGGCCCTCCCGCCGCCAGCGAGTACGCCGTAGACCCGGTGGGAGTGGCCACGATGATGCCGTCGGCCTTGTAGTTGGAGACGAACGCGCCGTCGATCTCCACCTCGAAGTCCACCAGGCGGGCCAGCGCGCTCTTGGCCACCACGATGTCGTTCAGGGCGTCGTACTCGGCCCGGCAGGCCCCGCCGCGCACCAACTGGCAGTGCACCATGGCGCGGGCTTCCACCGCGCTCCGCTTCTCGTGCACGGCTTCCAGCGTGGGATAAAGGTCGGGCAGCGTAATCTCGGTCAGAAAACCCAGTGAGCCCAGGTTCACCCCCAGGATCGGGACTTGCGCCTTGGCCAGCGCCCGGGCCGCCGCCAGCATGGTGCCGTCTCCGCCCAGCACCACTACGAACTCCGGCTTGCGTCCCGCCAGTTCTTCGCGGGCGACGGCTTCGTCCGCGCCCGCGTACTCCGCCGTTTCCTTGTCGACTACCACACGGTACCCGCGCCCACGCAGCCACTCCACCAGTTGCGCGGCGATGCGCTCCACCCCGTGCTTGTAGGGTTTGGAAATGATGCCGACGGTCTTCATGGCTTGTCGAATACGGCGTACAACAGGAACTCCCGGTTCCCTTCTGCCCCGCGGATGGGAGACTCGATCACATCGGTCCGTGTCGCCCCCAGCTCCACCACCTTGCGCCGGACCTTCTCCACGGCTGCCGCCTGCGCCTCCGCATCCCGCACGATGCCGCCCTTGCCCACCTGCTCGCGTCCGGCCTCGAATTGCGGCTTCACCAGCACCACCAACTCGTGGGGAACATGCGGCTTCGCCTCCCGGAAGGCCGAGCGCACCACCGCCGGGAGCACGAGTGTAGCAGAGATGAAAGACACGTCCACCGTCACCAGGCTGGCCGGTGCAACGTCGTCCGGCTTCAGATAGCGCGCGTTGCTGCGTTCCAGCAATCGCACCCGCGGATCCTGCCGCAGACGGTAGTCCATCTGCCCGTATCCGGTGTCGATGGCCGTGACCGACGCCGCTCCATGTTGCAGCAGGCAGTCCGTGAAGCCGCCGGTGGAAGCTCCCGCGTCCAGGCACTCGCGTCCCCGCACCTCGATCTTCCAGTGCTCCAGCGCTTTTTCCAGCTTTAACCCCCCGCGTCCTACATAGCGCAGGTCTTCGCCCATCAGCCGGATAGCGGCGGATGCATCCACACTTGCTCCAGCCTTTTCCGCCTTCTGTGCGTTCACCAGCACCTTGCCGGCCAGGATCAAGGCTTGCGCGCGCTCCCGCGAGGGCGCCAGTCCCCGCTCCACCAGCAACTTGTCCAAACGGATCTTCACGCAGCACTCGGATGTGTGCAAACCGGAGAACCGAACGATGGCAACGGCACTTAGCGATTCTATCGCGCCGCTTTTCCACATTCTTATGCACAACTTTGTTGAAATTGAGCCGCCTTGCGGGCGTCTGAGCCGCGCGCCGAAATCCCGAGGGCTGCAAACGTTGCACCTTCTCCCGAAGTGGCCCTCCTTTTGCTACACTCCGCTCATGCCGGCGCCCCACGAGGTCGTGCTCTACTCCCGCAAGGGGTGCCACTTGTGCGAGGTCGTCAAGGAGTCGCTGGCCAAGCTGGAGCGCCGCGGCAGCTTCACCTGGCGCGAGATCGACGTCGATTCCGACACCGCCCTACGCCACCGCTTCACCGACGAGGTCCCCGTCGTCTTCATCAATGGGCGCAAGGCCTTCAAGTACCGCATGGACGAGCGCGATTTTCTCCGCCGTCTCGAGCGCTGAATCTCGCATCCGTTAGAATCTCCCTCACATGGCTCGCACCCAGCTCCACGCCGATCCCGCCGGGCTCTTTCTCCAGGACACGGTCCTCGACGCCTGCCGGCGCCACGCGGAGAGGATCGCGCTGGTGGACACAACCTGCTCCCGGCGCATGACTTACGCCGAGTATGGCGCCACGGTCGAACGCCTGGCGCGAGGCCTGGTCGCCTCCGGCCTCCGGCCGGGTGAGATCGTTGCCATCTACCTGTCCAATTCCTGGGAGTTCTGCGCTGCCTTCCACGCCGCCCAGCTTGCGGGCGCGGCGCCCACGCCCCTGAATCCCAGCTATCGCGAGCGCGAAGTCCGCTACCAGTTGGAGAACTCCGGCGCCGCCATCCTCATCTCTGATGGCGCCCTTCTGGCAGGCATGGACCTCTCCGGCCTGCCCGGCCTGCGCGAGGTCTTCTATACCCGCCAGCCGGCCTCGGGCGCGCGCCCGTTCGCCGACCTCCTGAAGCCCGCCACCGCCACGTTGCCCTCGCCGAATGTCGCGCCGGAGGAAGCTTTGGCCGCGCTGCCTTACTCCAGCGGCACCACCGGCCTGCCCAAGGGCGTCATGCTCTCCCACACCAACCTGGTCACCAACATGTATCAGCTGCTGGCGCCCGGCGAAGCCTCCACCTTCACACACGACGACGTGATGCTTTGCTTCCTGCCGCTCTACCACATCTACGGTCTGAACGTGATCTTCAACCCCACCCTGGCCGTCGGCGCCCGGCTGGTGCTCATGCCCCGCTTCGACGTCGATGCCACCGTGCGCGCCATCGCCGAAGAGAGCATCACCTACATGTTTACCGTGCCTCCCATCCTGACCCTGCTTTGCCAGGCTGCGGAACAAGGACGCTTCCCTCGGGAGCACGTCGTGCGCGGCGCCAAGTGTGGCGCCGCCCCCCTGGCCCGCGACCTGGCTCGCCGTTTCCCCGAACTCACCGGTATCCGCTTGCGCCAGGGATACGGGATGACCGAGGCCTCCCCGGTCACCCACATGGGCTTCTTCGAAGAGTCGCGCTACCGCCCCGAGTCCATCGGCCACCCGGTAGCGCTCACCGATTGCCGCCTGGTGGAGGAGTCCGGCGCCGATCTTCCCGCTGGCGAAGTGGGCGAACTGGTCATGCGCGGGCCGCAGTTCATGCTGGGCTATTGGCAGGCGCCCGAGGCTACGGCTCAGGTGCTGCGCGACGGATGGTACTGGTCGGGTGACATCGCCCTCCACGATCGGGAAGGCTTCTTCTATATCGTCGATCGCCGCAAGGAACTCATCAAGTACAAGGGATTCCCGGTCGCTCCCGCCGAGGTGGAAGCCGTCCTGCTGGAGCACCCGGCGGTGCGCGATTGCGGCGTGGTCGGCCGGCCCGACTCCGTCGCCGGCGAGGTTCCCTGCGCCTTCGTTATCCTGCGCGAGGGCCACGTCGCCGACGGCAGGATGCAGGCCGAACTCTGTGGCTGGGTGGCCGAGCGCCTTACCGGCTACAAGCAGCCGCGCGAGGTGCGCTTCGTCTCCGCCATCCCCCGCAATCCCTCCGGCAAGATCCTCCGCCGCGAATTGCGCAGCCTGCTTTGAGTTCGGGCTCGGCGCTACTTGCGGCGAGGTGGCTCCACGCCAGGCACACCCTCAGCCAACATCAGGTTGCTGGAAGCCTCCAGCATCGCGACGATGCAGCGCGCTCCGTCCGGAGTGAAGGCGAACGACTCCGCTTCGAGGTCTGGGTCAGGCGGAACCAGGATGCGCCGGGAGCTGGAGGTATCCTGGCCTGGCACAAAGTCTTGCGCGAAAACTCCTGTCAGACCCCTGTCGTCGTGGTCCACGTAGGCGATGGCGCCTCCGCCTGGCATCCAGCGCGCACGTCCGGTGCCAACGCGAACCTTGATTTCGAAAGGCACCGTCTGGCCATCAGCGATCCTGACCACCCTCACGGCGCCACCGCTGGGCATTTGCGCCGTATACAGGGCGTACTTTCCATCGGGTGAAATCTCAGGCCAGGCGGTTGCCCCGTGGACCAATTGCGAAGCCTGCGATCCATCGGCGCGAATCTTCCACAGGCCCCGCTTCTTGGGGTTTCCCGATTGGTACACGATCCATTCTCCATCCGGCGTCGCGGTCGGGTTCTCGGCGTCGCCGCCGTCCTGGCTTACTTGGCGCGGCTGGCTGCCGTCTGCCTGTGCCATCCAGACTTCGAAGTGCCCTCCGCGGTTCGAGCTCCACAAGATCTTCCGTCCGCCCTCCAGAAACGCCGGGTCCCAATCGTCGCCCTCGTGATCTGTAAGCCTGCGGATCGTGCCGGTCTTGGTAGAAACCGCCCACAGGTCCAGGTTACCGCTGCGATTGGACGTGAACGCTACCCACTCCCCGTCGGGAGAAACGATCGGTTGCCGATCGCTAGTGTCGCCGCGCGTAAGCCAACGCGACGTCCCCCCAGGGCGCACGGCAACGTCCCTGAGGTTTTCGCGGGTGGTTCGAGCCGTGAACAACAGGCGCCCCCGGTCCAGCACCTCGACTTCGTCTGCCACCACGGGCATCGAGAACAACACCTCGGCCTTGCCTGTCCGTACGTTCACTCGCACCACTCGTGTTGAGCCCCACGTGGCTGCCCCTACTCGTGCCGCCGATTCCGCCTGCGTGTAGACGGCCTCATCGCGGGATGACCACGCCAGGGCGGACAGGTCGCCTCCGGGCAGGGGAGGACGAATGCGCCTCACTTGCTTGGTCTGGATAGAAATGGCGATGTGGCCGCGGTCGGAGCTGACCCCGCCGATGCCGAACAGATAGTCGGTGAGCACCACCGACGATCCATCGGGTGTCCAACGGGGCGCAATCAGCTGCGTCCGCGGGATGCTGGCCAGTTCCTTGAGGTTCTCGCCTGTGGAATCCATCCAGCCGACGAACGTGGTCATGCTCGAATCTTCCTGCTCAATCCAGCGGACGAACACGATCTTCTGCCCATCGGGGGACCACTCCGCTGAGATCACATCATCGACAACCTTGCGGGGCTCGCCGCCCACGGTGGCCACGCGGTACAAATCTCCCCCGCGTTGGAAGATGGGCAGAGTGGCTCCACCCCTTCGCGTCAAGTTGTAGCGCACGAACAGCAGGGCCGAACCGTCCGGCGAGAAGCGGGGACTCGCGTCCGGGCCGTCAGTCAGGCGCACCTCGCTTCCCCCGTCCAGTTGCTTCAGCCAAATGCGGGGAGAGCCGTCGCGGGTGGAGGTAAACGCGACTGTGCGTCCGTCCGGTGAGACGCTGGGATTGCCGTCGCCTCCGGAAAGAGTCAGCGCACGCATGGAAAGAGGCCCGGACGACGGTGGCCGTGCCAAGCGATAGCCGACGACCCCGGCGCCCAGGAGCGCCACCACAATCAGCGCCAATCTTGCCAGGGACCGCAAGCGAATCGCAGAAGGCTTGGCGCCCGCCACCACTTCCGGCAGGGTCGTCTCCGACAAGTGATCCCGCACGCTGGCGAGGTCCCGCGCCAGGTCACGCGTCGAGGCATATCGCTCCTCCGGATCCTTGGCCAGGCAGCGTTCCACGATCCAGCGCAGCGGCAGCGGAACCTTGGGGTTCAGTTCCGCAACCGGCCGCGGTTCGTCCTCGATGATGGCCGACAGCGTCTGCGGCGCGCTTTCTCGCCGGAAGGCGCGCTCGCCGGTGATCATCTCGTAGAGCAGCGAGCCGAAGCTGAACTGATCCGAGCGGTAATCCACCCCCGCGCCCCGCGCCTGCTCCGGCGACATGTAACCTGCCGTCCCCATCACCACGCCCGCGATGGTCGACGGGCCGGCGAGGGTGGGCGACTCGGCGCCGCTTCCTTCCTCCACTGCCGTCAGCTTCGCCAGTCCGAAGTCCAGGATCTTCGCGAAGCCGTCGCGCGTGATCATCACGTTTTCCGGTTTTAAGTCGCGGTGTACGATTCCTGCGGCGTGCGCCTTGGCCAGCCCGTCTGCGATCTGGGCCGCTACCTGCAGCACTCTCTTCAGCACGGGCGGTCCCGCGCTGATCAGGTCACGCAGTGTGCGCCCTTCCACCAGTTCCATGGCGATATAGGAGCTGGAGTCGGACTGCCCGATGTCGTAGATGGTAACGATGTTCGGATGGTTCAGGGCGGAAGCGGAGCGCGCTTCCTGCTCGAACCGCCGCAGACGGTCTGGGCTGCCCGAGAATTCTGCAGGCAGGATCTTGAGCGCCACCTCGCGCCCCAGCTTCAGGTCACGAGCACGGAAAACCTCGCCCATGCCGCCAGCCCCCAGCGGCCCCACAACCTCGTAACTCCCCAGCTTGGCCCCCGGCGCAATCGCCATTACGCGTGCATCATATCGCATTGCCCGCGTTGAGCAGTGGGACGCCGATGGCTGCCCCGCGCCGCCCTCCCCGCTCGCGCTATGATGGCCTTCTTGTGTCTACACCGCTCATCCAGGTCGAGAATCTCCGCCACGTGTATCGTCGTGCATCGGGCTCCCGTCCGGCACTCGACGGACTGAGCTTCCAGGTCCTCGCCGGTGAGATCTTCGGACTCCTCGGTCCCAACGGCGCCGGCAAGACCACTCTCGTGCGTATCCTGACCACCATCCTCCGTCCCACCTCCGGCCGGGCTACCGTTGCCGGCTTCGACGTCGTCGCCCGCCCCCTCGAGGCTCGTCGCCGGCTCACCGCTGTGCTGCAGGAAAGCGCCGTCGAAACCCTGCTCTCCGTGCGCGACAACCTGCTCATTTACGGACGCCTGCACGGTCTTGCCGGCACCGACATCCAGTCGCGCATGAAGGAAGTCGTCGAGGTGCTGGAGTTGGGGGAAACGCTCTCGCAGCGCGCCGCCACGCTTTCCGGCGGATACAAGCGCCGCCTGCAGGTGGCCAAGGCCCTGATGCTTGAAGCTCCCGTGCTCTTCCTCGACGAGGCCACCACCGGCATGGACCCGCTCATCAAGCGCCGCGTGGTGCAGGCCATCCGCGAGCGCGCCCGCCGCGGCTCCTGTGTCCTGCTGACCACGCAACTGCTGGATGAGGCTGAATCGCTCTGTGACCGCATGGTACTGCTCGACCGCGGCCGCTCCATCGCGGAAGGACGCCTGCGCGAGCTGCGCGCCCTCTCGCGCAAGATGTTCCGCATCCACCTCAGCTTCGCCGAACCCACCCTCGATGCTGCCAGCGCCCTCCAGGAACTCGCGCCGCGCAGCCTGGAGGAGCGCGACGGCGACGTGGTCATGACCGTCGAGGGCAGTGAGGACGAGTGGATCCGCAAGATGGCCCGCATCTCCGAGCGCTGGCCGCTCGCCCACCTTGAGATCCGCGGCGCCAACCTCGAGCAGATCTTCCTCGAACTCTACGGCACCCGCCCGGCCGAGCAGGAAGAGGGCACGGAATGAAGTTCGTCCTCGCTAACGCTTACCGGGAGTCGCGCATCCGCCTCACCAATCCCATCATTCCCCTGTGGGACGTATTGGTGCCCGCTGTCTACCTGGTCATCTTCGGCTCCAGCCTCGATCGCTGGCTGGGCACAGGAGCGGGCGGCACGGACTACCCCACGTTCTTCCTTGCCGCCGTGCTGGCCATGGTCACCTTCAGCGTGGCCATGAACTCCTCCTACGCCTTCTTCGAGGACATGCAGTCCGGCGTCTTCCACGAGATGCTTACCTATCCCTTCGCCCGCCGTGACTTGTTGCTGGGCAAGCTGCTCTCCAACGAGGTCTTTGGCGTGCTCGGAGCCCTGCTGTGCATCGCCATCGGATGGGCCCTTCTCAGTATCCCCGTGAGCTTCGGTGCTTTGCCCGGACTGATGTTGTGGACGGTGCTGGGCATGGCCGGCTGGTACTTCCTCTTCGCCTGGATCTCGGTGCGCGTCCGCAGCTTCAACGGCTATCACACCACCACCTCGGCCATGTACCTGTTGCTGATGTTCATCAGCAACCTGTTCTATCCCGCCGACCGCCTCCCCGGCTGGGCTGAATGGCTGGCCTGGCTGAATCCCATCACCTGGCAGGTCGACTTGTTGCGCTACCACACCTACGGCGCCGGTACGCCCCGCGTGCTGCAGCTCGAGGCCGCCGCCTTCGTGGCCTTTGTTCTGCTCACTTTCTGGATGGCCGCGCGCGCCCTGAAGAATCCCGTCGATTAGGCCGGCTTGCGCCGCGATATCCGGCGCCGCTCCCGCGTCAGCTCCACCACTTTCGCCCGCTGCGCCTTCTTCCCCCAGATCAGGATCCGCCGGTACGAATAGACGTAGGGTCGGGCGTCCTCCAACCGCGGTAACAGGTTCTCGCGATAGCGTTCCAGGAACCGCCCATACGCCTCCACAGTCAGGCGTTCCTTGTATTGCACCAGGAGCGTGCCCTTCACCCACTCCATCACGTCCTTGCGTGAAGCCAGTTCGTGGTCGTAGTACCGGACCTCCACCTTGTGCTGCCGGAAGTCTGCGCTCTCCAGGATAGCTCTGTACTCCGGCGGTTCCAGCACGTACTCGCGGTGGACGTAGCCGCCCAGTTCCTGGCGGAACTCCTGCGCCACCTCCGCCGCCACCAGGTGCGAGGGATGGCGGTACATGTCCGGCATCTGCGCCGCCAGTTGCCCGCCCGCCCGCAGAGCCCGCGCCAGCCGCCCCAACAGCGCTGGATGATCCGGCACCCAGTGCAGCGCGGAATTGGAGAACACCAGGTCGTAGGCGTCCTCTTCCGCGAACTCCTCGATCTCTCCCCGCCGGAAGCTCAGCCCGCCGCCTGCAAGCTTCGCGGCCTTGTCCAGCATGGCCGCCGAACGATCGATGCCCACCGTCTCTTGAGCCCGCAGACGCTCGTGCAGCACCCGGGTCAGGTCGCCGATGCCGCATCCCAGGTCCACTACCCGCATCCCCGCCCGCGGTACCACCATCTCCATCAGGTCGTAGAAAGGCTTGCTGCGCTCGGCGCGAAAGCGCTCGTATTGGGCCGGATCCCAGCCGTCCTGTGGCATTGGCTTTTTGGGAAGGAGAGGCGGAACAGATTCTAGCGGATTACGTTCTGATGGGAGAATCCTTTACTGCGGGTGCCACTGCTGGATGCTGGGTGCCCCACCCTTGTCGCTCCTGTCGTTGGAGCGACAGGGTGGGAGCTCTCACCTTCAATTGTTCCTTTTGTCTTTTGCATTTTTCATTTCGCATCCGGCGCACTAAACTCGACGCCGCGTGCTGCCTTCCGAGCTCCCGAACTTGTCGCCCTCCGCAAAACCGCCCCGCTGGCTCCACCCTCTTCTCCTGGCCTTCGCCGTCGCCCTCGGCCTCATCCGCACCCTCGCCTATCGCGACCTGCAGGGCGGTGACAGCGTCTCCTACCTCGATATCGCCACTTTCTACGCCCGCGGCGACTTCGCCCAGGCCGTGAACGCCTTCTGGAGCCCTCTTTATTCCTGGCTGCTGGCTGCTTGGCTGGCGCTCCTTCGCCCCTCGCCCGACTGGGAGTTCACGGCGGTGAGTTTTCTGGGCTTTGGCATTTACCTGATCGCGATTCTCTGTTTCCTCTTTTTCTGGCGCTCGCTCGATTCCGGGCAAGTCGCGGAGCGAGATGCCAACTCAGCCGGATTGCCCCCCAGCGCCTGGCTCCTGCTCGGCTACGCGCTTTTCCTGTGGACCACCGTCGATCTCGGCCGGCTCACCTTCAATCCTGCCGACCTGCTCATGGCCTGCTGCGTCTATCTTGCCGCTGGAGTGCTGGCCCGCCTGCGCGCCGGTGATCTCGCCCGGCACAACTTCGCGCTGTTGGGAACGGCGCTGGGCCTCGGCTATCTCTCCAAGACCGCCATGCTTCCGCTTTCCGCGGTGTTTCTTCTGGTGGCGGTCCGGTTGGTAGGTGTGTCTCGCGATCGGCTGCGCCGCTTCCTTCCCACTGCAGTATGCTTTCTCGCGATTGCTGCTCCGTGGATCGCCGCCATCTCCCTGCACCAGGGCCGCTTCGCCATCGGCGAGAGTGGCTTTATCAACTACGCCTGGCACGTCAACGGCGCCCCCATGTTCTATTGGCAGGGCTCCCCGCCGGGTTCCGGGAGTCCTGCGCATTCTCCCCGCCAGATGTTTTCCAAGCCCGCGCTCTACGAATTCGCGGAGCCGGTGCCCGGGACCTTCCCCGCCTGGTACGACCCCTCTTACTGGAACCAGGGCATCCGTCCACATTTTGATTGGCCACAACAGTGGAATGTGCTGCGTACCACCCTGCCCCATGTCTGGACCGTGTTTCGCATCCGCCCCGACCTGCCGCTCGCCGGCCTGGTGCTGCTGTTTGCTGGCGGCCTGTCTGGAATCAAGCGCTTGGCGCGCGGCTGGTTCCTGCTCCTGCCCGCCGCCGCTGCCCTGGTCATGTACAGCCTTGTCCACCTGGAGCGCCGCTACATCGCCGTATTCGTGGTGCTGGTCTGGGCGGCAGTCTTCTCTTCTCTGCGCTTCCCCGCCCAGGAAAAGCTGTTCCGAGCCGCCACCGCGCTCTCGGTGCTGGTGTTTGCGGCGACTCTCGCTCCACTTGCCGCCAATCTGCCCGCCGAGCTGCGCGACATCCGCCAGCGCCCCGAGCGCGTCCACTGGCGCGTGGCCCAGGAGCTCGAGCGCCGCGGCGCCCGCCCCGGCGACCGCATCCTCATGCTGGGTGGCGCGCTCTGGAACGCCCCGCTCGCGCGCCTGGCGCGCGTCCAGATCGCCGCCGAGATCCCCTGGACCGAAGCCCCCGCCTTCTGGTCCGCCGATCCCGCGACCCAGGCCGCAGTCATGGACGCGGCGTCATCTCTCGGCATCCGCCTGCTGGTCGCCGATTGCGGCCAGTGCGCGCCGCCCCCCGCCTGCACCCGCATCCCCAACACTTCCCGCCTGGCCTCCGCCGATCAGCGCAGCTTCTACGTCTGCGAACTCGACGCCTTCCGCCACTAGAGGGTTCTTACTGGGTACTCGCAATCCTGCGAATCTTGTTGCCGGCTGCCACGTCGGCAATTCCGCGCTCGGCAATTCGGCAATCTCCCATCGCCGATAGCAGGTGAATTGCGTAGACTACCTCCCCGCATGCCCGCGGCTTCCATTCCGACCGCCCGTCTCCGCCTCACGCTCTACTCGGCCGCTCTCGCCCTCGGCCTCTTGCGCACTCTTGCCGCGCGCGGTATCGGTGGCGGTGACAACCTCTCCTACCTCGACATCGCAACCTTCTACGCTCGCGGCGACTTCGCTCGCGCCGTAAACGCCTTCTGGAGCCCGCTCTACTCCTGGATCCTGGCCCTCGCGCTCCGCCTCGGCCCAGGCACACCCGAGTGGGACTTCGCCAC
This sequence comes from Terriglobales bacterium, assembly GCA_035454605.1. Classification (NCBI taxonomy): domain Bacteria; kingdom Pseudomonadati; phylum Acidobacteriota; class Terriglobia; order Terriglobales; species Terriglobales bacterium. Next base: position 4,716 of record DATIGQ010000067.1, on the reverse strand, counting down.
GCAAACTCTCGCCACGGCAACCCTCTACCTTCTCGCCTTGGTATCGTTCTTCTATTTCTGGCGATCGTTCGCGGAGTGGCGCGCCGCCCGGTCGGCCACACCCGGCCTAACTTCCCTGCCGGAGGTCGCCTGGCTTCTGCTTGGTTTCGACCTGTTCCTTTGGTCCTCTCTCGAACTGAACCGCCTGGGCATCGAAAACCCCGACCTGCTGCTCTCCTGCTTCGTCTTCCTCGCTGCTGGATTGCTGCTTCGCATCTGCGCCGGCCAGGCCCGCACCTACGCCGCCTTAGGCGTGGTCCTTGGGCTCGGCTATCTGGCCAAGACGGCCATGTTCCCTCTGGCCTTGGTGCTCCTCGGCGTGGCTGCAGTTGCTTCGCCTGCTCCTCGCACTTGGCGAAGGACTCTACTCGCGGTGCTGTGCTTCCTGGCCGTCGCTCTGCCTTGGGTCGCCATCATCTCGACCCACACCGGCAAGTTGACCCTGGGCGAAAGCGGCCGCTTGAACTACTCCTTCCATGTCAACCGCGTCCCCTTCACTCACTGGCAAGGACGGCCGGACACGGGCGCTCCCCAGCACGTTTCCCGCCGCATTTACGAACACCCCGACGTCTACGAATTCGCCGACGCTCCCGGCATCACCTACCCTGTCTGGTTCGATCCCGCGCGCTGGAACCGGGGCTTGGCGCCGCGCTTCGACTTGGGCGATCAGCTCCGTGCCCTCGGCTTCAACGCCTGGCTCTACCTGCTGCTGTTCGCCAGCCGCCTCGACCTCATGATGGTGTGGTTAATGCTGCTCGCGATCGGAGCGCGGCGTGGCCTGGCCCGGCGACTGCGCGAACTCTGGTTCCTGTGGTTGCCGGCGCTCGCCGCTCTGAGTATGTACGGTATCGTCCACGTCGAACGCCGTTACGTGGCCGCCTTCCTGGTGCTGTTCTGGACCGCGGCCTTCTCCGCATTGCGCTTTCCTGTGGAAAGTCCGTTGCGACGACTTCAGGTCATGGGAGTCGTGGCCTTGTTGGTAGCTTCCGGCCTGCAGTTTCTCGCGCGCATGCCCGAGGACTTGCGCCGTATCCGTCAGCGGCCGGAGGGCGTCTATCTCCAGGCCGCAGCCGAGCTCCAGCGCCTGGGAGCGCGACCCGGCGACCGCATCGCCATCTTCGGCGACGCCCTGTGGAACTCCAGCGCCGCCCGCCTGGCTCGTGTGCAGGTCGCCGTCGAGATGCCCACCGACCAACTCGACGCTTACGGGTCCGCCTCTCCGGAAGAACGCACGCAGATTCGCGAGCGCCTGGCCGCCGCCGGTGTCGGCTACGTCATCGCCGAGTGTGGGGACGACTGCTCCCTGTCCTGCACTCGCTTCCCGAACACTTCCACCCGCTCCATCCAGGGCCCGCGCACGCTCGCGGTCTGCCGCCTGAGCGACCTCCCGTAAGGCGCGGCCGGGACTTCCCGGACCTGCATCTGTGGCTTTTGGTGGAACCTTCGGGAACTTCCGTGGCGGGAATGAGCTACAGCTACTGCGGGGCGCTCTTCTGCGCTTCTTCCTTCTCTTCTGGCTTCTTGTCTTCCTTCTTCTCTTCCGCCTGATCGTAGATGGAGTGCTGCTTCTGCGGCGGATTCATCTCGAAGGTGAATTCGTGCGTGGGCTGGTTGATGTCGAAGTCTTCCCCGAAGGTCTGGAATCCGCTGGCCAGCACCTGGATCCGCAGCTTGCCGTAGGGTGCTCCCGGGAAGTTGGCCTTCCCTTCCCGGTCGGTCTTCACCTGGAACCCACCGCGCTCCTGCTTTCCCTCCTTGTTTACCAGGTGCAGGATCACGCTGGCATTGCGGATGGGCTTGCCGTTGGCCTTCTTCACCACGCGAAAGCTGAGGTCCGAGTACTGCTTCTCCGCCGCCGCCGGCACCACCGCCAACACGGCCGCCACGGCTATCATGATCAAACCGGAGATTCGCATCGGCATCGCTTGACATTGTAGCGCCGGTCCCTCACCGCGTCAGCCACGAAACTCCCCTCGGCTTGACAGAAGGGGCCTCCCTTCCTTATAGTTAGCACTCGACCGGATGGAGTGCTAACAGCCGTCCTGCCCCTTGAAATCAGGCAGTTACAGGTTTCAGCGTGGGTTATACGAGGCTGCGACGCTCCGGTCGGATTCGGGCGTGGAAGCGGTTCCCCAATCTGCGTTCGCTGAGGATTTGGTTCTAATTCTTCACTTTGAAAGGAGAAGCAAAGCAATGACAACCAAGCTGACTCCCCTGCATGACCGCATCCTGGTCCGCCGGGTGGAGGAACAGGAAACGGTGCGTGGCGGCATCATCATCCCCGACACGGCCAAAGAGAAACCGCAGGAGGGCGAGGTCATCGCCGTCGGCAAAGGCAAGTCGAATGAGGAAGGCCGGGTGTTTCCGCTGGACGTGAAGCCGGGCAACCGCATCCTGTTCGGCAAGTACGCCGGCACGGAGATCAAGATCGACGGCGAAGAGTTCGTCATTATGCGCGAGGAGGAAGTGCTGGGCATCCTCCAGGGCGCGGGCGCCGGCAAGAGCAAGGAGAAGGAGCTGGCCGGAGCACGCAAGTAAGGCAGCCACTAGCGTCTAGCTAGAAGCTAGCAACTAGGAGCTCACGGCCGGTATCGGCAACACGGCCCAAACGAGTTCAGAACCATCGAGAATCCACAACTCAGAGGAGAAGCGAAAGATGGCAAAGCAGATCGTACACGGAGAAGAGTCGCGGCAGGCGATCCTGCGCGGGGTCACCACCCTGGCCAACGCGGTCAAGGTGACGCTGGGCCCCAAGGGTCGCAACGTGATTCTGGAAAAGAAGTTCGGCTCGCCGACCATCACCAAGGACGGCGTGACCGTAGCCAAGGAAATCGAGCTGAAGGACACGCTGGAAAACATGGGCGCGCAGATGGTGCGCGAGGTTGCGTCGAAGACCAGCGACGTGGCCGGCGACGGCACCACCACCGCCACTGTGCTGGCCGAATCCATCTATCGCGAAGGCGCGAAGACGGTGGCGGCGGGCGCCAACCCCATGGCGGTCAAGCGCGGCATCGAGAGGGCCATCGAAGCCATTTGCGGCAAGCTGGATAAGGAAGGCAACCGCGTGAACGGCGAGCTGGACAAGTTCTCGAAGCCGGTGACCGGCGAGATGATCGCCCAGGTGGGCACCATCTCCGCCAACAACGACGAGACCATCGGCCGCATCATCGCCGAGGCCATGAAGAAGGTGGGCAAGGACGGGGTCATCACCGTGGAAGAGTCCAAGACCATGGAGACGCAACTGGAAGTGGTCGAGGGCATGCAGTTCGACCGCGGCTACCTCTCGCCCTACTTCGTCACCGACCCGGAGCGCATGGAAGCGGTGCTGGAAGACTGCTACATCCTCATCCACGAGAAGAAAATCTCGTCGATGAAGGACCTGCTGCCGCTGCTGGAGCAGATCGCAAAGTCAGGCAAGCCGCTGCTGATCGTGGCCGAGGACGTGGAAGGCGAAGCGCTGGCCACCCTGGTGGTGAACAAGCTGCGCGGGACGCTGGCGGCTGTGGCCGTAAAGGCTCCGGGCTTCGGCGATCGCCGCAAGGCCATGCTGGAGGACATCGCCAAGCTGACCGGCGGCAAGGCCATCACCGAGGACCTGGGCATCAAGCTGGAGAACGTGCAGATGGCCGACCTGGGCCGCGCCAAGAAGGTGACCGTCGACAAGGACAACACCACCATCGTCGAGGGCCGGGGCAAGTCCAGCGAGATCGAGGGCCGGGTGAAGGAGATCCGCTCCCAGATCGACAAGACCACCAGCGACTACGACCGCGAGAAGCTGCAGGAGCGGCTGGCGAAGCTGGTGGGCGGCGTGGCGGTGATCAAAGTAGGCGCTGCGACCGAAACCGAAATGAAAGAGAAGAAGGCCCGGGTCGAGGACGCCATGCACGCGACGCGCGCTGCCGTGGAAGAGGGCATCGTGCCCGGCGGCGGCGTGGCTCTGCTGCGCTGCGTGGCGGCCGTCGACAAGCTGAAGCTGGATGACGATGAGCGGGTGGGCGCGAACATCGTGAAGCGCGCGCTCGAAGAGCCTCTGCGGCAGATCGTGCAGAACTCCGGCGAAGAGGGCGCCATCGTCGTGGGCAAGGTTCGGGAGAACTCCAACCCCAACTTCGGCTACAACGCCCAGACCAGCGAGTTCGAGGACCTGGTGAAGGCCGGCGTCATCGACCCCACCAAGGTCGCCCGGACCGCTTTGCAGAACGCGGGTTCCATCGCCGCGTTGATGCTGACGACGGAAGCGATGGTTGCCGAGATCCCCGAGGAGAAGAAAGCTCCGATGGGTCCCGGCGGTCACGGCGGCGGAATGGAAGGCATGTACTAAAGACGGTGGCTAGTGGCTAGTTGCCAGTAGCCAGTGAAAACCAAAGGCCCCGCAGAAATGCGGGGCCTTTTTGTTTCTTCTCACCACGGAGACACAGAGACACGGAGGACAAACGGGTCCATGAATTGCTAGTTGACTACCTGAATTCCGGTGGATTGAAGGAAGTCCGCAGTTTCGTCATACCATTTGGGTGAGCGGGTCTTGTCGTCTGCACTTCCCTCCGGCACCCAAATCACCATTCCCTGACGCGACCGCGTCAGAAGAACACGGTAGGAATTGAACAGGTATTCGCGCTTCCTAGCATTCTTGAGCGCTTTCCATTCGCTACCGACAAACCTTCTCGTTAACCAGCTACC
>DATIGQ010000066.1 GCA_035454605.1 Terriglobales bacterium | reverse complement strand
CGGCAGCGACTGCCGCATCCGCTCCTACAGCGTGATCAGTGATTGCGAGATCGAGAGCGGCGTCACCATTCGTCCCGGCTGCGTTCTCGACCAGTCACGAGTGCGCCGCGGCGCCGTTCTCGGCCCCTATTCCCACCTGCGCCCGGGAACCGACGTGGGCGCGGGCGCGCACGTGGGCAACTTCGTCGAAACCAAGAAGGCGCGCCTAGGCCGCGGCTCCAAGGCCAACCACCTCACCTACCTGGGCGATGCCGAGATCGGCGCCGGCGTCAACGTCGGAGCCGGGACCATCACTTGCAACTACGACGGGGCGCGCAAGCACGTCACTGTGATCGAGGACCGCGCCTTCATCGGCAGCGACACCACGCTGGTCGCGCCCGTGCGCGTAGGACGCGGCGCCTACGTCGGCGCCGGCTCTTCCATCACGGAGAATGTCCCCGCCGGCGCGCTGGCCATCGCCCGCGGCCGCCAGGTCAACAAGCCAGGCTGGGTACGGCGAAACAAGGGGCAGTCGGCCAAGAAAAAAGCCCGCCACTAGGCGGGGCTCAGCGCTGCGGCACGTCTGCACGGCTGGCGAAAAGAGGGGGTGGGCCTGCCGAAGTTTCTAGCCCCGGCATGCCCACTTTGAGGTACTGGGGGTTTGTATATAAGACGCACCCCAGCGAAAAAGGTTCCGTCGATTTTTCGCGCGTGCGGCGACTCACCGCGACGCGGTCCGCCTCCTGGGCAGCCTGTCCCCGGCGCTTTACGCCCTCGGTGCCACCACTTCCTTCTTTTTCTCCAGGATGCCGCGCAGCAGGGCGATGAGGTCGGCCACCTCGAAGGGCTTGATGACCCGCTGCACCTGGGTTTCCTGCACGAAGCGCCGCACCGAGCCCTCGGTGATGTCGTTGGAAAAAGTCATGATGACACAGCTTTCCAATTCCGGTCGCGTCTCGGCGATCCAGCGATAGACTTCCAGCCCTCCCCAGGGACCAGGCATGTGGCTGTCCAGCACGATGGCGTCGAAGCTCTCGTGCTGCAGTCGCGCGATGGCCTCGTCGCCGCGCTTCATGGCCACCACGTCGGCTCCGGCGCCGGTCAGCACTTCGCGCTCGAAATCGAGCACCGCGTCCTCGTCGTCCACCAGCAGGATCTTCCCGCGCATCTTCTCTTCCCCGGGCGTCACCCGGCGGCGCTTCTCGGTCCGCACCGCGGGGTTACGGACCGCAGGCAACCGCACCTGGAACACCGCCCCGCCCTCCGCCGCGTTGCGGGCCACGATCTCTCCGCCGTGCTCCTTCAGGATGCCGTAGCAGATGCTTAACCCCAGTCCCGTTCCTTTGCCCACCGCCTTGGTGGTATAGAAGGGATCGAACACGCGCTTGGGATCGCGCATGCCGGGGCCGTTGTCCTGGATCTCCGCGCAGACGTGATCCCCGTCCATCAACACGCGCGTGACCAGCTTTCCCTCGCGGCCCGCTTCCTGCATGGCGTCCACCGCGTTGTTGATGATGTTCAGGAACACCTGCTCGAGCTGGTGCTGGTCGGCGACGACGCCCGGCAGCGGCGTCTCCGATTCCTGGCTCACCGCGATGTTCTTCATGCGCAGATCGTACTCGCGCAGGGTGAGCGCCTCCTCCAGCACGCGCCGCAAATCGATGTTCTGCCGCTGTGGCTTTCGCTGCCGCGCGAACGACAGCAGGTTCTGCACGATGCGATGCGTCCGCTGCGCCTGCTTGTACAGCTTTTGCACGAAATCGCGCACCCGGTCGCTCAGGTTCTCGTTCTCCAGCAACTGGGCGTAGCCCAAGATGGCGGTCAAAGGGTTGTTCAGCTCGTGCGCCACGCCGGAGATGAGCTGCCCCACCGCGGACATCTTCTCGCTCTGCAGCAGTTGTTCCTGCGTCTGCCGCAGGTCCTCGTAGGCCCGCACCGTCTCTTCGTAGAGCCGCACCTTCTCGATGGTGGTGGCCAGTTGGCGCCCGATGGCGATCAGCAGGTTCTCGTCCGTGGCGCTGAATTCCCGCGGCGTGCGGCTGCTCACTCCCAGCACGCCCACGATCCGGTCCTTGATCCACAGCACCGCCCACAGCCACGACTTCAGCCCTTCCGCGGCGGCATAGTCGGCGACGAACTGGGGAAGTTGCGGCAGGTGCAGGTGGGTGATGAGCTGCGTGCGCGAACGCCGCACTCGTTCCCAGAAATCTTCGTTGACCTGCACTTCCAGCGGCGGCGACTCCGCTCCCTGGTGGCCGAACGCCGCCCGCCGCTCCAGCACGTGCCTCTCTTCGTCCGCCAGGTAGATGGCGCCGGTGTCGGTGCGGAACAGCTCCATGACCTGCTGCAGCGTGACTTCGAGGATCTCCGGCAGTTCCAGCGAGTGCGTGGCGGTCACCGCGATGGTGTTCAGGGCATGCAGTTCGCGGTTGCGCCGCCGCATCTCTTCTTCCGCCCGCTTTTTGGCGGAGATGTCCAGCATGAATCCCTGGAAGCAGTCCACGGCGCCGGTGGTGTCCCGTGACGCAAAGCTGGTCTCCAGCACCGTGATGCGGCTGCCATCTTTGCGTCGCAGCGTCACCTCGTAGTTGCGCACGAAGTTCGCCGACTCCATCTCCTTGCAGAACGCTTCCCGCTGGTCGGGGGCGGCGTAGATGTCGGTGCCCATGTTGAGCTTCAGCACTTCCTCACGGCTGCCGTAGCCCAGCATGCGCGCGAAGGCGTCGTTGGAATCCAGCAGTTTTCCGCTGGGAGCCGCGATGTAGACGCCCTCCTGCGCCTGCTGGAACAGCAGCCGGTACTTCTCTTCCGCCGTGCGCTGGTGGGTGATGTCCTTGATGATGTGGATGGTGCCCAGCTGTTCCGGACCCCCTTCGCTGTACGACGACGTGGAAACCAGCGAGAAGCCGCCGAAGCACGGGTCGGGAGCTTCGCCGAACAGTCCGGCAGACCGCGAGCAGTACGGGCAGCCGCTCCAGCGATCTCCCACCCGGGGTAGCACCGCCTCGCAGGTGCTCCCCAGCACCGATGCCGGCTTGCGCACCAGCCGCCCCAGCAGCGCCTGGTTCACCTTCATGATGCGGAACTGTGCGTCGTGCACCAGGATGGAGTCTTCGATGGAATCGAAGGTGCTCGCCAGTTGTCGCTGCGAGCGCACCACTTCCTCCAGCATCCTCAGGTTCTCTACCGCCAATCCGAGTTGATCCGCGGTCGTGCACAAGAAATCAATCTCATCGGCGCGGCTGTGCCGGAAGAAACGGTAGCCCAGCGCCAGCAACCCCAGCACCCCGTGCTTGCCGCGCACCGGCACCAGCGTTGTATAGCGAATGCCTGCCCGCCGCAGTTGTTCCCCGGTTTCGGTGGTCATCTCCTCCACCGGGACCAGGCGTGGCACCCCTTCCAGGAACACCTCCTGCGCCGGGGTGCCCGGAATCTCCACCGAGTGGCATTCGCGCGCGAGTCCCTCGGGCAGGCCGATGTAGTGGGCCATCAGCAGTTGTTCTCCCTCCAGCCGGCGGAACCAGGCCGCGCGTGCCCCCATCAGGGACTTCAACTCGGAGAGGACGGCGTTCATCATTTCCCCGAAGTCCTGCGCCTGCGAGAGCGCGGAGGTGATGCCGTGCATCACTTGCAGGCGGGTCGTCCGCGTGCGCGATTCGTCGAGCACGATGACCACCATACCCATTCCCACCACCAGCTCGATCACGCCCTCGTAGGCGGGGAGCAGGGGCTGCAAGGGCATCAGCAGCAGGCTCAGGGCAAACAGCATGGGACCCCGGGCGCGACGCCCAAACGCGAACACTGCGAGCTGTATCGCGGCCGTCGCGGAAATGGCCATCTGCAGCCCGAAGCACAGCACATCCATGGCTTCGGACTCCGGCAACCACATGGTCCGGGCCAGGGCCGCTTGCAGCGCTACGGCGGTGGCGGCCGCCAGGGGCAGTAGCAGCCTGCGGTTATCGATGAAGTAGAGAACGCTGGCCGCGAACGAGGTCAGCGCCAGCACGAACCCTGCTTCGGAAAGCGCCGGCCAGACGGTCTGTCCGGGAACCGCATACATCCCGTTCACCGCCGCGAACTTGTAGACCAGGTAGGCTACCCAACCCTGGATCCACAGCAGCAGGTAGCGCTCGCGAAAGCTGCGGTACACCAGCACCCCGCCGGCCAGCAACACCAGGATGGTGGTCGCCTGCGATAGAAACTCCGCAGCGGCGAACCGGTGCAGCAGGTTGTATGTGAACCAGCGCTCCAACCCCATGCCTTCGCCGGGAAGGGTCATGCCCTGTATACCACGGAATTCTTCCGCGGCACCGTGCTTTCCCGGGTTCTCTTACATTGTCTTTCAAAAGACTCTGTGTACAATGGCCGTGGCCGAACCGAAGTAACTCTGCGTAACGTTACCTTTTTCGTGTTCCATGAGCGCTGAGCGCATCCTCATCGTCGACGACGAAGAATCCATACGGGAAATCGTTTCCTCCATGTTGGGAAGCGCCGGCTATCAGTGCCGCCAGGCGGCTTCCGGGCTGGAGGCCCTGGCCATCCTCGACTCCGGCGCGGAGTTCGAGCTCATGCTCTCCGACCTCATGATGGCGGAACTGGACGGCATCGGCCTGCTGGAGCGCGTGAAGGAAAAGTACCCGGACATGCCCGTCATCATGGTGACCGCCGTCCATGACATCTCCATTGCCCTGGCGGCCATCCGCAACGGCGCTTACGACTACTTGCTGAAGCCCTTCGAGCGCGAACAACTTTTGGCCACCGTCCGCCGCGCCCTGGAGAACCGCCGCCTTAAGGTCGAGAACCGCAACTACCAGTCCAACCTGGAACAATTGGTGGCCTCCCGCACGGAACAGCTCCGCCAGGCCATGGGCGATCTGGAACGCTCCTACGACATCACGCTCGAAGCCCTGGGAGATGCGCTCGACCTCAAGGACGCCGAAACCGAGGGGCACTCCAAGCGGGTTACGGCATTCACCATCGCTATCGCCCGCGCCATGGCCTTGCCGGCAGAACAGATCCGCGTCATCGCGCGCGGCGCCTTCCTGCACGACATCGGCAAGATGGCCATCCCCGACGCCATCTTGCGCAAGCCCGGCTCCCTCACCGAAGAGGAAATCGCTATCATGCGCGAGCATTGCTATCGCGGCTACCAGATGCTGCGCAAGATCCCTTTCCTCACTGAAGCCGCCGAGATCGTCTATTCCCACCAGGAACGCTTCGACGGCACCGGGTATCCTCGCTCCCTCCGCGCCGAGCAGATTCCCCTGGGGGCCCGCATCTTCTCCATTGCGGACACTCTCGACGCCATCACCAGCGACCGTCCCTATCGCAAGGCCCAGTCCTACGCCGCCGCCAAAGAGGAGATCAACCGCTGGGTCGGAAAGCAGTTCGACCCCGAGGTCGTGCGCGTGTTTAACACCATGCCGGAAAGTATCTGGGATGAACTACGCCGCGAGATTAACGCCCAGGTCTTCCAGTTCTCGGCCGCTCAAGGTCAGCTCTCCCGAGCGTAGGTCTCCACGCGGCTGCTTCGGCAGCCTGCCACCTACCGCAGATTAGAACTGGAAATGGAAAAAGAACCGGGATCGCCGCACTCCCGGTGAGGAAACTACGCGACTTCCAGCGACTTCGCGACCCGGTCCAGGCGCTCCCGGATCCGTGCGATCTCGCGTTCGGCCTGCTGTTCCCAAGGATCGGACAGCCCTCTGGCTTCCGTCCCCTGGTACAGAAAGGGGATAGCCACCTTCCAGCCGCCCAGGCCCAGGGTAACGCCTGCCAGGCTCCCCAGACCAAGCACGGCCAGCGGTATGGCCCATCGCCGCAGTCGCTCTTTGGTTTCGGCGCTCATATCTCTCTCTATATCATGAGACGCCGTCGGCGTAGCGAAAGTTGCAGGTGGTTCTCAAATGGAACCCCCACTTTTGTGCTACTCGCGGGAGAACAGTCGCCCCAGCAGGCCCTTCTGCCGGCCCGCCGGGAAGCCCAGGCGGACCAGCAGGGTGTCGACGTCGGCTTCCGACGCCGGTGCCGCGTCCTTGCGGTGGCGGATCATCTCCTGGAACGATGTGAAGCGGTCGATGCAGTACAGGCAGCCGCGCACGTGGGCCTCCGCCACTTCCCGCTCCCGCCATGCAATCTGCCCGTTGACCAGGTTGTTGAAGGTCTTCCACGGAAGGCAAGTCTCGGTCCGTGCCTGCTCCGCCGCTTCGATCAGGGCATGCACGGAGCCGCTGAACACCTCGGTCACCGGCCCCGGCAGCAACCCTGCCATGCGTTCCTGGGCTACTCCCTTGACGGCTTCCGCAGTGGCAGCCGCGTTCATGATCATGGACGCGATCTGCTCCGCCCCGTAGCCCTTTACGTACAGCCAGAGCATCTCCCGCTCTACCAGCGAGAGCCCTTCGATGAGTTGCCCATACTGCTCCAGGGAAATGCGCGGCACCGGCACCCGCGCCTCCTCGCGACCGTGTACGAACACCTGTTCCCGGAATGCCATCAGGAACTCGCGCTCGTTGGCGAAGCGCAGGCCGCGGAACCAGGCGTTGTCCTGCGCTCGCGCACGCTCGAACACCGCCGCCACATGGTGGTCCAGCTCCGGTTTCAGCACCCCGAAGTAGTGCTCCAGCAACCGCCGGCCGATGGTCAGGTAGTCGCGGACGAACTCCTGCCAGCCGCGCCGCTCCCCGCGGGCGCAGTCCTCGGCCATGGCAAAGATGGTGCGAACAGCCATCGCGGAGTCGATGGTAGCAGACGACCCGGGGAGCCCCTCAGTGGGTGTCCGGCGGCGGGGTCAACACCGGCTTCTCCAACCGGTGATCGGTCTGCTTCACCGGCACCAGTTCGCGCGCGGGCTTGTCCAGCCGCCGTTCCTCGAGCACCAGCTCGCGCTGCAGCACCATCTCCACCGCCGATCCCGATTCCAGGCGAACCTCGTTGCCGCGCGAGAGCAGACCGATCAGCACGCCTGCCGCCCCGCCGACTCCGGCTCCGACTGCCGCACCCTTGCCGCCGCTCGCCACCCCGCCGATCACGGCGCCAGTCGCTGCGGTACCGGCGGCGGTGGCTACGTCCCGCCCCTTGCTGCCTTCGGCCTGGATCGTGCCTTCATCGTCCTTCACGGTCTTGTCCTCGGAGCCGGGAACGCTCTCCAGAGCGCCGGGCAGGGTCACCGTGTAGCCGTTGGGGAAGATCAGCGTGGTGAAGTGCAGCAGCAGTTCGGCGCGCCCCTTCACCCGTCCGGAACGCTTCACCGAAGTAATCTCGCCCTGCACGTACGTCCCCGCCGGAATGACGATACGGTCGTTCTGGGTCACCGGAAACGTGGTTTCCAGGTAGACCCCGTCGCCCGGCCGGGCGCTCTTGGTCGAGACTGCGTGCTTGAGCACCAGCGGCACCTTGGTCCCCGCCGGAACCACGATCCTGGCCGGAGCGTCCTCCGCCGTCGCCTCCGGCTTCGTGTCGGTCGCTTTCGGCGCGGTCGCCGTCGCCTCATCCGGTCCCTGGGTTGCGAACGCCAGCGCCGTAGTCAGTAACAATATCCCTAGCACGCGCATATCTGAACTCTCCTCCGCCTTGCTCCATCCGTCGCAGGTGCTACCGGTTCCCTTAGACGCCTACTTTCGGACAGCAGTTGGCTCCTCCGTCCCAACCCCTTTCGGTGCCCACGCCTGCACGATGGCGCGTGCCATCTGTGCCACCAGCAGCTCCGCCTGGTTCTCTGGCGTCCAACTCCGGTCCTGGTTGTCGTAGGTAAAGATCGAGATCACGATCGGCCCCGTGGTCGTGTAAACCAGCGCTACATCGTTGCGAACCTCATCCAGCGCCCCGGTCTTGTTGGCGATCGCACTGCCTTCTTCCGACGTATCGATCGTCTCCAGGTACCGCGGAATCATCTTGCGGTCCTGCTGACCCCTCAGGATCTCGATCATACGCCGGCAGAGCGCCGCGTCTTTCAATTCGCACCGCTCGATGGCCTCCATCACCGCCGCCATTTCCCGCGCCGTGGTCTTGCCCAGCCCGAACTGTTTCTGGTCCGCCGGAACCTGACCCTCCGCCGGCTTGTACACCTTCTTGTAGAGATGCGTGTTCTTCAGACCCATCGCCGCCAGCCGCTGGTTCACGGCCGGGATACCGACCTGGTCGATCACCAGGTTCGTAGCCGTGTTGTCGCTCAGCACCATCATCAGCACGATCGCGTCCTCAAGGGTCACTTCGAGCCCCGAGTGGAGAAACGTGAGCACTCCCGAACCGGGCACCTTGTTATCGTCATTCAACACCACTCGGTCGCTGAGGTTTCGCCGCCCGGCCTTCACCTGCGCGAACGCCTCCAGCATGACGGGCACCTTGATCACCGACGCCGTCGGCACCGGCCGGTCCGCGTCAAGGGCGACCACTTCTCCCGTCCGCAGGTGCTTGGCATAGAGAGCGACCTTGCCCGGATGCGCCCGCGCCATGGCCTCCAGCCTTTGTTGAAGATCACCAGCCGCCCAACCCGGCGGCGCCGCCAGCAGCAAGGCCGGCACCAAAACACCAAACCTGGAAGTCCTCGGCATTGATTCCTTGTCCTCTGCTCTTGCCTTCGTCTTTCCCTTTGTGTCCTTCGTGGTGAGCTCTTGATGAGAGATCAATACAGCAGATACTTCCGCCTTCTCTTCACAAACTCACTCAATGTTTCCTGCCAACCACTTGCAATCACTTCAGGATCCTCATCCCGCGCCAATGCCTCCACCACCTTCCGATTGC
>DATIGQ010000065.1 GCA_035454605.1 Terriglobales bacterium | reverse complement strand
AAGCATGCCTGCGTTGACGGTAGTCATTCTGGCGCTGGACGAGGAACAGCGGACCATCCTGAAGATGCTGGTGGATGGGACCGCCATCGCCCGCACCACGCATGCGGTTCCCGGCTACCCGGTCGGATCCACAGACCCCATCATCCGGCGCATCCACGAAGCCCGGCCGGACGTGCTGCTGGTGGATATTCCCTCGCACGATCCCACACCGGGGCTGCGGGCCATCGAGCTGCTGCACTCCGAGCTGCCGGCCGCGGCGGTGTTCGCGGTGGGCGAGATGGCGCAACCGCAGGTAATCGTAGCCGCCATGCGGGGTGGGGCCTCTGAGTTCCTGGAGCGCCCGGTGGGAACCAACCACCTGCTGGAAGCGCTGGCGCGGCTGACTTCCGCGCAACGCAAGACGCGCACCGACGGGGTGCGCGGCCGGGTGTTCACGGTGGTGAACGCCAAGGGCGGGAGCGGCGCCACCACCATCGCGGTGCAGGTGGCGGCAGCCCTGCAGGGCATCCAAGGCGGGGTGGCGCTGGTGGACCTGGCGCCACTGGGGCACGCGGCGCTGCACCTGAACGTGAAGCCGCAATTCACGGTGGTGGACGCCATCCGCAACCTGCACCGGCTGGACGGGGCGCTGCTGGAAGGCTTCATGACGCGCGACGACCGCGGCATCCACCTGCTGGCGGGGGTGCAAGAACCGCTGACCGTGGAGCCCTCACACGCGGAGTTCGCGCGCCTGTTCGACATGCTGGTGAGCCACTACCGGACCGTGGTGGTGGATGCTTCCTCGCGGCTGGACGCCATCACGCGCATGGTGAGCGACCTTTCCGACACGGTGCTGCTGGTGGCGCACGCGGACGTGGCGTCGCTGTGGAGCGCCAACAAGGTGCAGAACTTCCTGAACGACGGGAGCGGCCGGGAACGGCTGCGCCTGGTGCTGAACCGGTACCGGAAGATCTCGGGCTTCACGGACGCCGACGCCGAGGCGGCCACGCACACCAAGTTGCTGTGGAAGATCCCCAACAACTACGCGGCCATCTCCAACGCCATCGACCGGGGCGTGCCGGTGTTGCAGACGAACCACTCCGAAGTCTCGCGCGCCTTCCAGGGCTTGGCGACGGCGCTGACGCAGGGCGCGGCTTCCAAGCCCAAGAGCTGGACCCCATTCCGCTGATCTGAGGAGAGACTAGTTGGAACTGCAAACCTTCTTCGAGCGAACCGAATACCAGCAGGTGAAGTCCACGCTGCACCGCAAGATCCTGGACCGTCTGAACCTGGAGAAGCTGGGCAAGGCGCCCAGCGACACGGCGCGGGAGGAGGTGCTGGCGGTCATCCGGGATTCCGTCAGCGCGGAAGCCGTGCCGCTCAGCTTTGCCGAGCGCGAGCGCCTGGCGCGGGAGATCCTGGACGAAATCTTCGGGCTGGGGCCGTTGGAGCCGCTGCTGAAGGATCCGTCCATCAGCGACATCCTGGTGAACGGGCACGCCAACGTGTACATCGAACGGGCGGGCAAGCTGGAGAAGACCAACCTGAGCTTCAAAGACGACGCCCACCTGATGCAGATCATCGACCGCATCGTGTCGCGGGTGGGACGGCGCATCGACGAGTCGTCGCCGCTGGTGGACGCGCGCCTGATGGACGGCTCGCGTGTGAACGCCATCATCCCGCCGCTGGCCATTGACGGGCCGTCGCTCTCCATCCGCCGATTCGGGCGCGACCCGCTGACCGACAAGGACTTCGTCGCCAACAAATCCATCACCGAACCGATGCTGGAGCTTCTGAAGGCGATGGTGAAGGGCAAGCTGAACATCCTGATCTCGGGCGGAACGGGCGCCGGCAAGACCACGCTGCTGAACGTGATGTCGGGCTACATCCCCTCGACCGAGCGCATTGTGACCATCGAGGACGCGGCCGAGTTGCAGTTGAAGCAGGAGCACGTGGTGCGGCTGGAGACCCGGCCACCCAACATCGAGGGCAAAGGGGCGGTGCGGCAAAGACAACTGGTGATCAACGCGCTGCGCATGCGTCCCGACCGGATCGTGGTGGGCGAGGTGCGCGGCGACGAGGCCTTCGACATGCTGCAGGCCATGAACACGGGCCACGAGGGCTCGATGACCACGGTGCACGCCAACACGCCGCGCGACGCGCTCTCCCGCGTGGAGAACATGGTCTCGATGGCCAACCTGAACATCCCGGACCGCTCCATCCGGCAGCAGATTGCTTCCGCGCTGCATGCCATTGTGCAGGTGCAGCGCCTGACGGACGGCAGCCGCA
The DNA here is from genome assembly GCA_035454605.1 of Terriglobales bacterium. Classification (NCBI taxonomy): domain Bacteria; kingdom Pseudomonadati; phylum Acidobacteriota; class Terriglobia; order Terriglobales; species Terriglobales bacterium. The sequence goes on along the minus strand of DATIGQ010000065.1, from coordinate 38,857 downwards.
AGGTGATCAGCATCGCCGAACTCACCGGCATGGAAGGCGAAGTGGTGACCATGCAGGAGATTTTCACCTTCGAGCGGCGAGGACTGGATGAACGCGGCAAGGTGCGGGGAGCGTTCAAGGCCACGGGCATCCGACCGAAGTTCACCGACCGGTTGAACGCCGCCGGGTATCGGCTGCCCTCTTCGCTGTTTGAGACCGAAGTGGTGGTGTAGGACCGACATCGAGAGGAAGAGGCGTACATGGTCTATATCGTCGTCCTGGGGCTGTTCACCCTCATAGTGATCCTGGTCTTCACGGTGGCCGGGGCCTTCGAAGAGCGGGATGCGCGGGCGCGGTCGATGCGCGAGCGGCTGCTCTCTTTGGAGCGGGCGCAGGATCGGGGCCACTCCGAAGAACTGGCGCTGCTGCGCGACGAGATCCTGAGCGAGATTCCGGCCCTGAACCGGGTGCTGCAACAGTCCCCGCGGGTCAAGCAAATTCAACACTTTCTGGACCAGGCAGACACCGGCACACGGGCCGGCAAGTTCCTGATGGTCTCAGTCGCGCTGGCGATGGTCTTCGGGGCGCTGACCATGGAGTGGTCGAACATCGCACCCCTGGCGGTAGCCATGGCCGCGCTGGGCGGATTGATGCCCTACTTTTTTTACTCCTACAAACGGGCGCGGCGCTTCCAGAAATTCGAAGAGATGTTCCCGGAGGCCATCGAACTGCTGGCCCGGGCCACGCGAGCGGGCCACGCTTTCACCACGGCCATCGAGCTGATCGGGAATGAACTGGGCGAGCCGGTATCGGGAGAATTCCGCAAGCTGTTCGAGGAACAGAAGTACGGTTTGCCGGTACGCGATGCGCTGCTGAACCTGGGTGAGCGCGTCCCCCTGGTGGACGTGAAGTTCTTCGTCACCACGGTGATGCTGCAGCGCGAAACGGGTGGAAACCTGGCGGAAATCCTGGACAAGCTTTCCTATCTGATCCGGGAGCGCTTCAAGATCCTGCGACAGGTGCGGGTGTACACGGCGCAGGGCCGGCTGACGCTGCTTATCCTGATGTTGCTGCCGCCCAGCGTGGTGGCCATGATGGCGTGGATGGACTACAAGTTCATCGAGCCGCTGTGGAAGGACCCGATCGGGCACGGGCTGATCGCGGCGGGCGTCGTGATGCAAACCATGGGCTTCTTTCTGATCCGCAGGATCATTCGGATCCGGGTGTGAGGATATGGCGCTGACTAATCTACTGATCGCGGCAGCGATGTTCATTACGCTGGCGGCGGCGTTCTTTTTCCTGATGGCAGCGGCCCTGTCGCCGGCTTCGCTGCTGGGCGCGCGCCTGCGGGCGTTGACCGGGGTGCGCATCGAGGAGAAAAAGCCGGGGGTGCAGGAACGCCTGGAGCAGGCCCTATCGCCGCTGGCCAAGGCGCTGCCGACGTCCCCGGCAGAACTTTCACGGGCACGGCTGATGCTGGTGCAGGCGGGATTCCGCGAACCGCGGCACGCCACCATCTACTTCGGCTCGCGTGTGGTGCTGCTGGGAGCGGCGGTGATTCTGGTGGTAAGCACAAACCTCTTCCTGCGCGACCCCATGTTCGCGGTGGGTTTGATAGGGCTAGGCTATGTGTTCCCAAGCATGCTGCTGCGGCAGAAGGTGAAGGCGCGGCAGATGGCCCTGCGCCTGGGACTGCCCGATGCGCTGGACCTGGCCGTGATCTGCGTGGAGGCAGGACTGGGCCTGGACCAGGCGGTGCAGCGGGTGGGCGATGAGATGCGGCACGTCCACAAGGATTTGAGCGAAGAATTCGGCCTGGTGAACCTGGAGATGCGGGCCGGCAAGCCGCGCGCGGAAGCACTGCGCAACCTGGCGGTGCGCACGGGCGTGGATGACATGCGGGCGCTGGTGGCGGTGCTCATCCAGACCGACCGGTTCGGCACCAGCATCGCCACCGCGCTGCGAGTGCACTCCGACGCCTTGCGCACCGAGCGGCGGCAGCGGGCCGAGGAAGCCGCGGCCAAGACCACCATCAAGATGGTGCCGGTGCTGGTGTTCTTCATTTTCCCGTCCATGTTCTTCGTCAGCCTGGGTCCGGCGGCCATCCAGCTGATCCGGAACCTGATGCCGGCGCTGAGGTAGAGGAACGACATGGAATACGCGATCTTAGCCGTGGTGCTCCTCCTAGGGCTGGTGGTGTACAACCGCAAGGGGAAGCGGGCGTAAACCATGCCGGAGCCGCCGAATGCCAACTCCCATCGGCGCGGATACGCATACAACCGCACGCGACAGGCCTTCCTGGCCAGCGAACTGCGCGTCGCGGATACGCACGCGGGACGACTGCGTGGACTGATGGGCCGCAGGCGGGAGAGTTTCCCGCCGGGATCGGGGCTGTGGATCATTCCCTGCCATGGCGTGCACACCATGGCCATGCGTTTCCCCATCGACGTGGTGTATCTGGACGCCGACCAGATCGTAGTGGGCCTGGAAGAAAACGTCCGCCCGTGGCGCATGACGCCGATGGTCATGGAGGCCGCCACGGTGCTGGAGTTACCGCCGCACACCATCTTTAACACCGGCACCAGCGTGGGCGATCAACTGGAGATAGTCCGCGAACGGAACCACCAGCCCACCCCATGAGCGATGTGCCCAAGCTTCTGGTGGACTGGGAGCCGCGCTGGCGGAACTTCACCACGTCCCTCGGTCCCGCGCTGCAGCGTGCTCCGGAACTGCCCGTGGGCTATTTTCATCGGACCGGGGGCGCGCCGGCCTTGCTGGTGGACTGGGATCGCCCTCTCTCGGGCTTTTCGTCGCTGGGGACGGCGCTGGCCCACGTTCCGGAACTGCCCGCCTACTACTTCGAAGATTCCCAGCCGGCGCTGCTGGTGAACTGGGAGGGCGCCTGGAGCTACTTTGCCGCAGGCGTCGGACCGGCGCTCAAGCCCTCGGCTAAACGCCTAGCCGGGGAATGCGATCATCTGCCGCTGACGGGGCGCGGGTTGCTGGGTGCGGTTGCCGCGCTCACGGCGGCGCTGGCGTTCGCCACGCTATTGGCGTGGCGGATGGCGCCGGCGGCCGAGCGACAGCACGTCGCCCTGCTCCCTCTGGAGTCAATCATTTACTCGCCGCCCATCCTGGCCCAGCCCCGCGGGCGAGTGCTGACGCCAAGGGAACTGGCCGAAGCGCGAGCGCGACAAGCCCGGCAGCCGAAGCCGAATCCGCGTGAAGTGCGCAAACCGGAGCCGAAGAAGCCGGAACCACCGCCCGAGGTGCAGGTGGTGCTGCAGCCTTCGCCCGACCTGCCACGCATGGAAGATGTGGGCGGAGCGGAAGCGGGCCGGTCGGGACGCTCGGGAGGGCGCGAGGCATTCCACCCGACGCAGGTGATCCGCATCTCGCGCGGGCCGCGACTGGTGGAGCGCGTGGCCGATGCACCCAAATTGAACCTGCCCCAGCGCAACGATGCCGTGGCGAATCTGGTGGCGGTGGCCGCGGCTCCGCCGCCACCGCTCCCCATGGCGGCCGCCGCGCGCGGCACGAAGCTGGGCGTGAGCATGCCCGAACCCAGGGTTGTGGCTCCGGCGCCGGTTCCGCGACGGTCCGCCGCGTCACTCAATGTTCCCCAAATGCCGACGATAGTCGTGCCCCCTCCGCCCGACATTCGCGTGCCGCAAGCTACGGTGGCTGACCCGAAGCTGGCCGTCCCCTTGCCCACGCTGGCGGCGCCTTCCGTGGGTCGGCGGAGCGTGCGCGAAATCGCAGGCAATCTTCCCGGCGCGTCCGCCATCCCAGAAGTAGCTTCGGCGGGAACGCCCGAGGGCACGGGTACCGCGGCTTCCGGGCCTGATGTGGCATCCGACGATCCGAATGGGAGACCCGAGGGGCAGGTGGCGAACGCACACGGCGTGGGCACCGATCCCGAAGGCTCTCCGGATGGCACTGCGGAAGCTAGTGGAGTGGTGATCTCGACCAATCCGGGCGATGCGGTCGGTGTGCCCGGGGCAAGCGCCGGCACGCTGGCCATGTCGCCTGCGGGGTCGGGTACGACCGGGGCCGGTGGCTCCGGAGGCGGCACAGGAATCGGAGTTGGAACCGGACCCGGCAGCGGGACCCACGGTACGGGACCGGGCGCGGCCGACTCGGGAACAGGGTTCGGCGCCGACGCCGGAGCGCGCGGCGGGATCTCGCCGGGACCGGGGCCGGGCGGCAGCGGTAGCGGCACCAGCCGCAGCGGACTGGCCGGCGTCACCATTCGCGGCGGGGTAGTCAATCTGCCGAGCTTTGCCACCGCCGGGGCCCCAGCCCCGCCGGGTCGCACCCCCACCGAGGGCCGGCATGTGCCCACGGTCACCGTGATCGCGACGCCGCGCTCCGGTGGAGCGCTCCCCACCTATGGATTGTTGAAAGGCCCGCGTGTCTACAGCATCTACATCCAGACGCGATTAGGCACGGGCGTGCTGCAGTACTCCGAGCGGCCACAGGACATCAGCGGCTTCCAAAGCGACCTCACTGCGCCGGAACCACTGCGCGCCGACTTCCCTCCCGGCACGCCCATGACGCGGGTGATCATCGGGTGCGTGCTCGACCGCTCGGGATTCCTCAGAGACCTGCGCGTGGTCAGCACTTCCTCGCAGGAGGTAGCCGTCAAAGTGATGGCGGCACTGAAGGACTGGCGCTTCCGCCCCGTCTTGCGCGGCAACGAAGTGATCGAGGTGGATGCGCTGCTGGGCTTCTCGGTAGGAACCAAGTAGTGGCTACGGCCGCCCCCGGCGGCTCTGCCAGGAAGAACGCAGCAACTGGACGGCGTCCAGGATGGCCACGCGCGCGCCGAGCTTGCTCTTGCCTCCCGTGCGCGGGGCAAAGACGTAGGGCACTTCCTCCAGCCGGTGCACGCGCCCGCGGAGCAACACTTCCAGCAGAATCTTGAAGCCGAGAGGCTTCAGCTCCACGCCTTCAATCACTTCCCGCCGCAGGGCGAAACATCCGGAGAGCGGGTCGCGGAGGTGGCGGACGCCGGCGGGAAGAGCGAGGCGCACGAGGAGGGTGGCGAACTTCGACCCCAGCCGGCGGACCACGTTCCAGCGGGGGATGTCGCCGCCAGCGGTGTAGCGGCTGGCGACGGCGACGTCCGCGCCGCGGTCCAGAGCCTGGAGAAGGCGTGGGACCACTTCCGGGGGATGCTGGCCATCGGCATCCATCACCGCCAGCACCGGCGCCTTTGTGGTCTTCCAGCCGGCGACGACTGCCGTGGCTAGTCCGCGCTCCCCCTTGCGGCGCAGCGAACGGACGCGGCCGGCGGAGGCTGCGGCTAACGAATCGGCGATGGAGCCCGTTCCGTCCGGACTGTCGTCATCCACGATGACAATCTCATAGTCCGCGAGCTTGGCCGCGCTGAATACCTCCTGAAGCGAGGGCACCATGCGCTCGATGTTGGCCGCTTCGTTGTAGGTGGGCAACACCAGCGAGAAGCGAACAGGAGGATGGGGCGTCATGCGGCTGCGGATCCGGCGGCCGCGACATCGGACCCGGGCTCCGGCGCCACGAACGGCTGCGGCCGGAGCAGGGCCGAAAGCACATAGAAGAGGATGGCCAACAACATCAGATAGCGGAATCCGATCAACATGGAAGTGTACTCGGAGAGGCCACCCAGGATAGCGCCGGCAATGTTGGCCCCGAAGGCCAGGTCCGGCATGCGCACGCGAGCGAAGCAGGTGGCGAAGACAATCCCCGCAAACAGAATAGGAGTAAAGACGAGCGCACAGGAAGCCAGCACCTGCAACGTACGGTCCATGCCCAGGAACCAGTTCAGCGGGACGACGCAGTTGAGAGCCAGCGCCGCCAGCAGGCAGGCGTAGTACGGCCACAAATGCGCAGGTCGTACCCGCAGCACGAACAGATTCGCCAGCAGGATCATCACCAACACGGCGAAGAACACGACGCTGTTGACCATCCAAGTGCTTCCAAACAGCAGCGCCATTTGCACCACGGCCTTGGTTTCGATCAGCAGGAAGCCTGCGCCCAGAAAGAACATCTGCCCGTCGAAGCGGGGCCCGCCTGCAACGGACCCGGTTTCGCGCGGCCGGAAGAGCAGGATCAACACCAGCGCAATCGCTCCCATGATGAGCATGCCCCGCCAAGCGACGTCCGGGATCAGAGGACGACGCAAGTAGAGGAAAGGCCATTCGTCGGTAGCGCTGCGCAAGTCGGCGGGTGGAACGAGCGTGGCCAGGCCAAAGCGGAGCCAGCGATCGGGCGCTGCCGGGTCCGGCCGGTTCTGGAAGCCGGACGGGGAATCCGGCCGCGGCGCCTGGTCGCTTGGCAGCCAGTATTCGGGCTGCTGCTGGAAGGCTTGCTGGAGCGGCGCGATGTTGCCGGCCAGCAGCATGGTGAAGCCACCGCTGCGGGTTTCCTGCACACGCTCCTTGTAAGGCAGAGCCAGGATCAGGGGGTGTTCGCCGAAGGTTTCCTCCACACCCTGCGCGAGCCGGGCCACGATCCAGCCTTGCCGGAAGTAGTTGTACATGGCGAAGACGCCGCCGGGCTTGAGCAGGCGATGCACATCCGCGAACGCCTCGCGTGTGAACAGGTAGCTCTCCAGGCGGAGGTTGCTGTAGCTGCTGTGCAGGACGAGTGAGTCGACCAGGGCGTAGATGATGAGATCGTAGCGACGCGAGGTAGAACGCAGGAGGTTGCGGCCATCGTCCAGGTGGATGGTCACGCGCGGATCGTCGTAGGGACGGTCCGGATGATGCAGGCGGCCGAGCCGGTTGATGACCGGATCGATCTCCACCGCGTCCACATGGCGAGCGCCCCAACGCAGCGCATGGGCCACATCGTTGCCGGAACCGGCGCCGATGATGAGCACGTCGCCGAAGGGTGGCCCGCCGGAATCCCGCCGCAGCAGATGGGGCAGTGAATAGGCGAACGCGGGAGCACGGTCATCCCCGCTGGCCACCATGCCCTGATGGCCGATCTGGTTCACCACGATCTGGCGCCGTTGATACTGGTAGTCAATGCGGTAGTAGGGTGACCAGAAGACTTCGACGGTGCGGCGGTAATCGGCGACACTAAGGCTGGCCAGGAACGCAATCAGAACCAGCAGTGAGCCGCGCACGACCAGCGCCCGCCGCGTGCAGTGCCGGCGCAGGAGATACGCCATGCAGGCGGCCACGACCAGAAACCAGGCAAGCGGCGAAAGCTGCCACCAGGAACTCAACGCGAACGCAACGATGCCCGCCAGGCTGCCCAGAATATTCAGGGTGTAGGCCTGAATCCGGTCCGGCACCCTATCCAGGCAGCGGCCCAATTCCTGTCCCGGACCCAATAGGACCAATGCCAGTACCAAGAAGAACGCACCGCCCAGGGCCTCGATGGGCACCACGAAGCGCGCCAGGTCCTGCACCCGGTACTCGGTGCCGAAGTAGACCAGCTGCGGAGAGGCTTGGTTGCCGACGACCACCACACGCTCGATCGAGTGCCGCGCGTATTCCACCAGTTGTCCGCCTGCAACCGCGACCAGCAACAGCACCGGCGTGCCCATGAGGTAGTTGCGCGAGCGCGATGCCGCCAGGCATCCCACCGACATGCCCAGAAAACACGCCATCAACACCGTGTTGGTGAAAAACGTAAGGTAGAGGACGTGGGCCGGGAACCAACGGATGCAGGCCAGCTCGAGAAACAGAACCAGGAAGCTGACCAGAAACAGGTCGGCGCGCGGGCCCAGTCCGCTGGCCCGCGCCGCGGCGAGGTTGGCGGCGGAAGTGGTGTTGCTCAAACCTCGCTTCCCCGTTCCATCGAGTGATTCTCCGGCATCTCCGGGCACCGGGCAAATCTTTTTCTTACCGACACGGCCCATGGGCGCATGACGGAGCTCACTGTCCTCTTTGCTGCAGAACCTGATTGATGTGATAGCCGGGCATCGGCGTGCAGTCGCCGGGCCGCTTGAACAGGCAAGAACCGCGCCAGCACCATTGACGCGCAAAGCCTGCCGGTATGGAAGAGGCGCGATCCGAGGCCAGCAGGTAGTTGAAGTGCGAGCTCAGGCGCTCGGGATCGCCCGGCAACTCCAGTTGCAGGATGGGCAGGTCGCGATGCAGGTATGTGTACCCGCCGGTCCAGCTCCAGGGTACGCCGAGCAGACCCACGCCACAGGTATCCGGGGAACGGCTCATCTGCTCAAAGGCGCGCAGGTTGCCGGAGTACACCGTCCAGTAGGGGCGGAAGTTCCAGGCGAGCAGGGCCGAGCCCAGGCACCAGGCCACCAGCATGCCGGTGAGCGCCGCGGTCGGATGTCTGGGAAAGCGCGCGATCTTCTCCGATATTCCCAAGGCCACGAGCACGCAAGTAAGCGGAATCAGCAGGTAAAGAAAGCGATACTCCTTGTGGGCGAGCAGGGAGTGGGAGAGAAACAAGACCGCTACCAGCCAGAAGAGCAATGGACTGCGTTTGGCCCCCAGCGCCGCGAAATACGCGATCAGGGGAAATCCCCAGGACCAGACCCAAACCAGCGATCCGAAGTAGGCGTACCAGGGCGCGGCCCCAAACTGCACGCTCTTCGCCTGCGCCACGTTGCTCCAGACCCCCTTCCACAACGTTTGGAATGGAGACCCCCAGGTGACGGCATCCACTACGCCAAAAGCGATGAGGGAAAGGGCCAGGCCCAGCGCCAGCGGCAGCCACTTTTGCCGCACATGATTGCGGCAGAGATAAATCGCGGCGAAACCTACGACGGGTACATAAGGAACGCGCAGCGCCACCGTGATGCCGAACAGAATCCCCGCCGCGAAGAGGCACCATCGCTTATGGCGCTGCTCCTCCTGGGCCGCAAACAACAGGCCGGGCAGGAATACGTGGGCAGCGATCACCTCTGCGAACGCCTTGGGTGCGAAGAAGATGAGCTCGAACCACACGGCGCACAAGGCCGCCGCCAGCAGGCCGGTCCCCGGCCGTCCCACGCGGGCTGCCCAAGAATATGCGAACAGGACGGGCGAAAGTGAGAGGAGGCAGAGGCAGATGGTGATGGCAAGCAGGTAGCCGCTGGCACCCGGACCGAGCCCCTCGGAAAGCCGCATGACGCCGGCCAACACCGCGGGCATTACCCAAGAGCGCGTGCCCTCGCGCCATTCCCAGGTCGTGATGCCGTAGCCGTAGGCAAGTTTGTGGGCAGGCTCCAGGGTCTGGAAGACTTCATCCGACCAGAAAAGGCTACGGAACTCGAGGGCTGCGCCCAGCCGCAGGAAGAACGCGAGGGCTACGATCAATCCCAGCAGAAGAGCGATCCGCCGTGACTTCGCCGGGGTTGCAGGGGAAGCGGGAACCGGTTCGGTTGTCTCCCTGGGTCTCTGGTGCACTCCTCCCCCTGGTTCCGCCGAACCACTGTAGTGGAATCAGAGGCTGCGCCGTCAAGAAACAGTGTGGTCCGCCAGTTGAGCGCCCGTGCCATACTCTTGCCGGCAGCGATGAAGAACTCCCGGTTCAGGCCGCTGTGGTGGCTGGCACTGGTTAGCGTGCTCGCTGCCTACCTGTGGATGGTTGCCGGTCTGCGGCAGAAAATTCTCGAAGGGAGAATGGACTTCACCGCTTTTTACACGGGCGCGCGCCTGGTAGCCGACGGACGCGGCGCGGACCTCTATGACGCCCGCGTACAAGCGGAATACCAGCGCAACTTTGCGGGAAGGCAGACGCCGCTGCTGTTCAACCATCCGCCATTCGAGCTGGTCCTGCTGCTCCCCCTGGCGTGGCTTCCTTTTCCTCATGCATACGCTGCGTGGATGGGAGTGAACCTGGCGTTGCTGGTGTGGCTGGCCTGCCTGCGACATCCCTATACAAGGCAGTTTCCTTACCTGCGCGGCCTGCCGACGCTGGTGGCGGCAGCCGCCTTGTTCCCTGTGGCCTGGGCCATGATGCAGGGACAGGACTCCATTCCGCTGTTGCTGTTGTTCGCACTGGCGTGGATCGCTCTGCGCCGCGGTCAACCATTCCGCGCCGGATGCTTTCTGGCGTTGGGCCTGTTCAAGTTCCAGTTGGTAGTTCCCTTCATGGTCGCGCTCATCGTGCGCAGGATGTGGCCGGCGGTGAGGGGCTTCGTTCTGACAGGCGCGGCGTTGGCGGCAGTTTCGGCGCTTCTGGTGGGGTGGACTGGGCTTTGGCGATACGTCGAGTTTCTGCAGGGAATCAATCAGAGCCTGGCCTACGGAGCCATCCGGCCGGTGGCGATGCCCAATGTGCGAGGAGCGGTCACGATGTCCGTAGGCACCGTGCTACCGGCGCCCTGGCCGACGGTGCTGATCGCATCGCTGTCACTGCTGTTGCTCATACTAGCAGCGCGGAAGTGGCCGCGGGCGGAAGACGCGGCGGACGCGCGGCTGGACCTGGCTTTCGCGCTGAACCTGATGGTGAGCCTACTGGTGAGCTACCACCTGAATCCGCACGACCTCGCGCTGCTTTTCCTGGCGATGGCGCTGGTGGCGCAGCATCTGGCGGCAACGCGGGGCGAGCGCCGGTGGTCGCGCACCGCGCTGCTGGCGTCCATGGTCGTCTTGTACGTGCCCACGCTTTACGTGCCCGAAGGCATGCGGCTGCCGCATCCCATGTTCTGGTTGCTGCTGCTGTTGACGATCGGACTGGCAGCGGAAACTTCGCGCCAGCGCCCTCAAGAGACGAACCAACCTCACGGATCGTGAATGTACGGGCTGCGGCCGAGGCTGCGGTGGCCATCGAGCCATGTGGCGGCCGCTGTTGCGTCGTCCACCTCTCCCCGCAGGACAGCCAGCAACAGCCCGGACGTCAGCACCGTGTTGAACGGCTGATCGTAGGACACAGGGGCAGCCTGGCCCGGCATCTTCAGCAGAAAGGGCACACGATAACCGGCGCGATGGGACCACTGCTCATCCTCGTCAGACCAGTCTCGCCGCCGCTCCCAGGTCCGCCGCCGCCAGCCGTGATCGGCAGTGACGAGCACCACCGAGCGCTCCCAGGTTCCGCTTTCCTCCAGCGCTCGCCGCAGTTCGCCCAAGGCGCGATCGGCAAGCACGAGGTTGTCCAGATAGCTCAGGCCGCTTCGGAGGGCGTAGTCTCCCTTTACCCGGTCGTAGATCGCCGGCGGATGCGGAACAGAAAGATGGACCAGCACCAGCCCCAGTTCCGGGCGCTGCAGAGCGATGCGCGCTTGCTCCATCAGCACCTGGTGCTGCCGGCGCTTGTCGTTCCGTTGCCGCTGCGTGACCCAGTCGAATTCCACCAGCCGGAGGTTTCCTATACGTGTCGTCTCCTCCAGGATGGTAGCTGCTTGAAACAGCATTCTGCCCGCCAGCGTCTCCGGCAGGACGAAGGTCGAGTCCATGAGTTCATCCCAGAAACACGAGGTGAACTGGGAGGCCAACACGCGGCAGTAGGGGTGATACCACCCGACGACAGCGCCGTTGATCCCCATGGCGCGCGCGACCGAAAACAGCGAAGGCTGAGCGCTCCACTTCACCTTGCCGTCCGCCCCGTGGAAATCGATCAACAGCTCGTCCGGTCCATGAAAGTAGCCCTGAGCCACCAGCCTGCCAGTCAGCAATGCCGGAAGCGAACTCACTGTGCTTTGCGAGGGAGGAAATGCCTGGCTGGCGGCCAGGGTCTGGGCGCGCAAACGGTCGAACTCGGGCAACGCCACCGAGGGCGGGCGCTTATCGAACGCCAGCGCCTCATCCAGCTCGTCGAAAATCACCCAGACCACCTTCGGGTACTCCGGTCGAGGTGGCACGGGCGGCGCCGCGGGCCGGTCGGCCACGCGAGCGGGATCCGCCGTGAACATCGAGAGGACGACTCGCCCGAAGGTCACGGCGACGAACGGACTGAGCACCAACAGCAGGATGGCCGTCGCGTGCGCCGCACGTGGCCGTTGGGCACAGGCCCATGCCAGCAGCAAGATTAATCCGGGGATCAGAACCATCGCCGATCTCCCCATCCACTCCACCAGTGGTGCTTCCATCTCGACTGGACGCAGGCTCGCGAGTAACAACAGCACCACCGCGAAGCGCGCCGCCTTCAGCCCCCGCGCACTTCCGGACTGCCGCACCACACGCATGGCCAGCCAGCACATCGCCGCCATCAACAGTACGTTCAGCAGCAGCGCCACTCGGTTCGGAACGATTGAGCCTTTGCGCGGATAGACTAGTTCGTCGCTCAGCAGCGTCAGCCATAGACGACCGAACCACAGATTCGCGAACGACAACGCGATCACGAAGTCGCGGCCGGCGTTCACGCTATGCCATCCTCGTGCTTGAGCTCGCCAGCCACGGCGACCTTTTCTTCGGCCGAGACCTCCGCCGCGATGGCTGCAGCAAACAACACCAGCAGGCAGAACAGCACCAGCGTCCGGTCAGGCCATTCCGGGATCTCGTACACCGGGGGCAGGAACAGTGCGGCCGCGGACATCTGCAGCGCCCGGTGCGCCGGACCCTTCCTGTCCCTGGTCTGCCATAGGTGCTGAGCCACGAGCGAAAGAGGCAACAACAGGACCACCAGGTCCTGCAGATTCAGGTGGTAGCTCAACACCAGCGTCACCGTGAGCGTAAGCGCCATCAGCAGGCCAGACGTCGTGGCATGCTGCGCCTCGGCCCGCTTCCACCTTCCCGCCACCCACAGGAGGACAGCCAGTGAGACCAGCGCCACTCCCACGTCGATCCACACCGAAGGGATGCGCCAGGCTGCAAAAGTCAACGCCTGGCCCCGCAGGTTGGGCATGTGGTACGGCACAATCACTCCATAGGAGTCATGGCGGTTGAGCTCCAGCAGGAATTGTGGATAGCGCAGCGTCCCTTCCCATCCCACCACGGCCAGCGAGATCAGCCCCAGCAGGATGCAGGCACCGGCAAATCCTCCCAGCACCCGCCACCGGCGCAGCAACAGGAAGACGAATATCACCGGCAGCACCAGGTGGAAGCGATACAAGCCCAACCCCATCAGGAATCCGGCCCAAGTCTCACGATTCCTCACCAACGCTGCATAGGCCAGGGTGTAGGCGAGCGCGATAAAGATGGAATCCTGCCCTTCGTGAAACATGTACCAAACGGGAAAGAAAGTGAAACAAGCGACTGTCACGGCGAAACTGGACAGGCCGGAAGGCGCCAGCGAAAATCGCGCGAGAATTCCTGCCAAGGCCGCGACCAGTACGACGCTCAGCGCCAGCCACGCAACATAGGCACGGCCAAAAGTCAGGTAGGTGAAGGGCAGGAAGAGCGGCACTTCGAATGGCGGGTGATTGAACCAAAGTGGCATGGGATTGGGCGAGTAGCGCCGGAACGCCTCCGATTGCGCCGGAACCTGGTAGAGACTCTCTCCCGCGCCGTCTCGGACCATCCATGCCGCGGTGTACATGCTGCGGAAATCCACCCACCCGAGCCGCACATGCTCTCTGGACCTGTACAGGAACATCGCATAGGAGGCGAGCACCAGGGCTGCTGCCGACCAGAGCAAGAGGCGCGGGACTTTCATCGCTCTCCTCCGCGCTGCAGGCGGTACACCTTCAGGTCGCCGCCCTCGTAGGCCACGGCGCCCATCGGTGCCAGCTCCGCCTCGAACTCCGGCACATGGAAAGCCCAAACGTAGTCGTAGTCGCGGCGCACTTGTTCCCAGTCCGGCGGTGCGCGATAGATCATGGGTGGATACGCACCCGCCTCAGGCACATATTCGGCTGGGGAGATTCGCAACGGATGCACCCCCGGATCGTGGAAGAGATAGGGGACGAGCCAGCGCTTCTCGATCACTCCATAAGCCCAAAAGTGGGAGTAGTCGAGCAGCACCTGTTTCTGCTCGCCGCGCCACTGGACCAGCGGCAGTACGCGAGCGTGCTCGGGTACGGAATCGAAAGAGCGCGCGAGCGAAGCGAGGAAAGGCTGTTGGGCGGTCCAATGACGGGTGAGGTGCACGGTGCGCACCGCAAACAGCAGCAGCGCCACGGGCAGCAGCCAGCGAGCGCGCCGGCCCAGCCGCGCGGCAGCCAGCCCCGCCACCCAGTAAAACGGCACCAGCCGCAGGTAGACATAGGTGCCCGTCCACAGGCGCACCGGAAGGATCCAATACAACAGATACAGCAGCAGGCAGATTTCCAGCCAGGGCCCGTTCCAACGGAACTCTGGATTCTTCCACCAGACCAGGAAGAGGGCCGCGACCATCACGGCGAAAGTCGCGTAGTCGAGCGGCTGGGAGTAGGCCTCGATGGCGATGAGCGGGACGAGCGGCTTGCTCCCCAGACTTCCGAACTCCACCGCCGACGCTGCGGAGCCCGAACTGGCGGCAACGAACAACAGGAGGCCGGGCAGGAATGCCGCCGCGGCCCGCGCCACCACGCGGCGGTCCCAGCGCACACGCAGGGCCAGCCAGGCCGCGGCCAGAGCGGCGACGCCGAACCCCACGACGTGGGTGAAGTAGAGCAGCGACGCGCAAATCGCGAGCCACGCCCATCGCGCCGGCCGTGGCGCGGCCACATAGCGCAGCCACAATCCCAATACCAGGAAACACAGTGCCAGGCTCAGTTGCAGATTCACCAGCCCGGTGAGGAAGAAGAAATTGTGGCAGAGCAGCAGCGACCAGGCGGCCAAGCTCTCGTGTCCGGGACTGGCGACGCGCAGGAAGAACCAGACCGCCGGAGGCAGAGCCAGCAGCACGACAGTCAGCAATAAGCGTCCCGCCACGTCGATGCTGACGACCTTCTGCAACGCCACCAGCACCAGGTCCATCAGCAGATACTGGCGAAGTCCCCAGTCGGCGGCGTAATACTCCGCGAAGCCGGAATCATCCAGGTGGGCGAGGACGTAGGCGCGCGCCAGATGGTTGGGATAATCCACCAGAGGTGGATGCGGCACCATCCACACGGGCGCAACCAGAGCCATGACCAGCAACCCCAGCAGTGCTACCGACGCCGGCCGCCACGAAATGGAGCGCGGGGATTCCAGTGGCCTGATGTTATATCGCAGGGTTCCGGCGCCGCGTCACTTTTCCTCCGCGGCCGAGAGTGCGTCTCAGAATCCCTGCTCCTCAAGTATGCGATTGATGTGGTAGCCGGGGAGGGCCACGCATGCGCCTTCCCGCTTCAGCAGGCAGGCGTAATCCCGGCACCACAGCACTTCGAAGCCGGGAATTTTTCCCGGCGGGGGGTCGGGGGTGACGATGTAATTCACCAGCGAACTGGAGCGTTGCACCTCCTCCGCCTTTGCATCCCACGCCTGATAGACGGGGATGTCGCGATGCAGGTACGTGTACCCGCCGGTCACCGCCCAGGAAACATTCCACCAGCCCACGCCACAAGCGTCCGAACTGCGGCTGACCTGGGACATGGCACGCAGGTACCCGGAAAGCTGCTGGAAGAACGGGCCATGGCGATAGGCGAAGTAGCCGGCGAGAAGCAGCCAGAAAGCCAGCAGGACGGACGTCGTCAGGACCGAGAGGCGCTGCCAGCGGCGTCGGAAGAAGTCTCGGAGCAGGGAAAGTCCGAAGCCCGCCAGCACGCATAGCAGGAGGACAGCGGGAAAGATGTAGCGGTACTCCTTGTGTGGAATCAGGGAATGCTGGAACACGATCAGCAGCGCCATGCAGCCCAGGAATCCGCTGCGGCGCACCCCCAGGGCAGCCAGGCCCAGGAACGGCAGGCGTGCCCATCCCCAGATCAGCCCCATCATTTTCCAGTATCCGTACCAGGGAACCAGCCCGGATTGCGGGGACTTCCCCACGACGAGGTTCTGCCAGTAGAACATCCAATAGGAGTAAAAGGGATAGCCCCAGGTCGTGGCGTCAACCAGTCCGAAGAACAGCAGGGGAAGCAGGACGCCGGTTCCCATGGGAAGCCAGCGCGCCCGAAATTCGCGCCGGCAAGCCCAAGCCATGGCCAGGAGGACCGCCGGCGCCAGGAGAATGCGGATGGCGGCCGCGAGCCCGCATAACAATCCGGCCAGGAACAGCGTGCGGCGCGATTTTTCTTCCGATCCCACCGCCAGGTAGAGGCCGGGCAGCAACAGGTGTGCGGCAATGACTTCGGTGAGCGCCTTGGGCGAAAAGTAAACCAGGTCCGGCCAGGTCGCGCAGACCAGCGCAGCCACGACGCCAGCGCGCGTGCCGCCCACGCGCGAGCCCCACAGCCAGGCTACATAGACCGGCACGGTCGCCAGCAGCGAGAGGAAGAACGCGATTCCTGCCAGGTATCCCTCGGAACCCGGGCCCAGCCAGTCGGTCAGGCGCATCACGCCTGCCAGAACCGCGGGCAGCACCCAGGAGCGCGCACCCACGCGGAACTCCCAAGTCACCATGCCATAGCCATACGCCAGCCGGTGGGCGGGCTCGAGCGTCTGAAAGATCTCGTCCGGCCAGAACATGTTCGGCGAGAGCAGGGCGGCGCCGAAGCGCAGCGCGAACGCGGCCAGCAGGATCACCAAGAGCAAGCGGGGGTGCGTGGCGTCCGCGGGCCGAACCTCAGGTTCGCGGCCAACCGGGGCGGACAGATCTTCCATGGTCACGGGACGAAGGCACGATGGTACCGTGAACACCGGTCGCGGGAAAGCAGCGTGTGGACAATCTGCATCCGTAATCAATAGACTGACGTGTTTCGGCTAACGGAGAACCGGCGAATCATGCGCTTGATCACCTTTGAAGACGGCACCGGACGAAAGCGAACCGGAGCTCTGACCACCGATGACCGCATCGTGGACCTCAACACCGCCTACGCCTTGTACGCGCGTGACGTGGAGCATGAAGAGGCGCATTACCGCCTGGCCCGGGCACGCGTTCCCACGTCCATGCGGGCGCTGTTCGCGGGCGGCGACCGCAGCCTGGACGCCGCGCGCCAGGCGGTGAAGTACGTGGCGGAAAAAGGCGGGAAAATCACCGGGCCTTCGGGGGAGCCGGTCGTCTATGGCCGCGACCAGGTGCGCCTCAGGGCTCCCATCATCCCCAAAAAGTTCTTTCACACCGCCGGAAATTTCCGCGAGCACCACGAGGAAGCGCAGAAGTCGGGCTTCTCCCATCCCGTGCTGCCCTGGATCGTCTTTTTTCAGAACGTGGACGCCATCATCGGCCACGACCAGCCCGTGGTCTATCCGCGTCACCTGACCGAAGAGCTGGACTACGAGCTGGAACTGGCCATCGTGGTGAAAAAAGCCGGCAAGCATTTCACTGCCGAGGAAGCGAAGGATTACATCGGCGGCTACGTCATCTTCAATGACGTCACGGCGCGCGACATTCAGCGGCGGGAGATGAAATCGGGAGTGTTCAGTTTCTGCAAGGGCATCGATACTTTCTGCCCGCTCGGCCCCTGGATCGTCACCGCCGACGAGATCCCCGACCCGCACAACCTGGCCATGGAGCTGCGCGTCAACGGCGAGTCCCGCCAGCGCTCGCATTCCAGCAAGATGAGCGTGACGATTCCCCAGATCCTGGCGCACTACTCCGCCATGGGCTACAGCGCCGGCGACGTGGTCTCGACCGGCACCGTCTCCGGTGTGGCCGCCTTCTCGGGCGACCCCAAGGCCTGGTACCTCAAGCCTGGTGACGTAATGGAGTGCGAAATTGAGAAGGTTGGGGTCCTGCGCAACAAGGTCATCACCTGGGAAGAGGCGCATGGAGGTCCGCCGCCGAAGACGGCCTAGCCTCCGGCTTCCCAACCACGGCGGCAGAGGAGAAGGGTATCCTTAAGAAGCCATGAGCCCGTCCAACGACAAGGTTTGGGTCAGCGAACTTAACGAACGCCTGCCTGCTCGCGGCCCGGTGCGCTTCTACGACACCACGCTGCGCGACGGCGAGCAGACCGTGGGCGTGGTGCTGACGCCGGAGCAGAAGGTGGCCATCGCCCGCAAGCTGGACGAGTTGGGCGTGGGGCGCATCGAAGCCGGCTTCCCGCGCGTCTCGCCGGATGACGCTGAAGCCCTGCGCCTGATCGTCAACGAAGGGCTGAAGGCCGAGATCTGGGGCTTTGCCCGCGCCGTCAAGGCCGACGTGGACGAAGTGCTGCGCCTGGGTGCGCGCCACACCATCATCGAAACGCCCACCAGCAGCATCAAGCTGGAAGCCTACGGCATCGCCCGCGATGAAGCCGTGCGGCGCGTCGTGGAAGCCGTAAAGCACGCCGCCCACCAGGGCGTGACCGTGGCTTTTTTCGCCGTGGACGGCTCGCGCACCGACCTCGACTTCCTGAAGCGGGTGTACATGGAGGCGCTCAGCGCGGGCGCGAAAGAGATCGTCGTGGTGGATACCATCGGCGCCTGCGGTCCGGAAGCGGTCGAGTCGCTGGTGAGCAAGGCCTGCGAATGGGTGGGACCGAAAGTTCCGGTGCATTTCCACGGGCACAACGATTTCGGTCTGGCTACCGCCTGTGCGATTGCCGCGGTCCGCGCCGGAGCCACCTGGATCCAGGGCACGATCAACGGCATGGGCGAGCGGGCGGGCAACGCCGATATCAGCGAGATCGCCCTGGCCCTGCAATGCCTCTATGGCGTTCCGGTGGAGATGAACCTGGCCAAAGTGCGCGAAGTCTCGGGGGTCGTGCGGCGTGCCGCCGGCTACGAAGTGGACGCCTGGAAGCCGCTGGTGGGCGAGAACCTGTTCACCCGCGAGTCGGGCGCGGTGGCCAGCCAGTTCCACATCCCGGAAGCCATCGAGCCCTTCTCGGCCGACCTGGTGGGCGCCGAACGCCGCATTGTGTTGGGAAAAAAGAGCGGGCTGGACAACATCGACCTCAAGGCAAAAGAACTGGGCCTCTCCGTACCCGCCGACAAGCGCGCGGCCGTGCTGGCCGCGGTGAAGCAGCGCGGCACGGAAAAGCGCGGCCTGGTGACCGACGATGAGTTTCGCCAGATCGTGGCCCGCGTTACTTCTTCCACCGCAGCCGACTGAGCTTCACGCATTGCCATCCTGAGCGGAGGGTGCGACCTCCTCCGACCCATTCCGCTGCCTTGGAGCCCTACCTTCGGCCGGAGATTCGAACAGGTCCGAGACCCAGCACATCACGCAGAAACCCGAGGCCGCAGAGAACAAGCCGGAGCTCCCGGCCAGCAGCACGATGCGGCGATCCAGGGCGTTGCTGAAGGGGATGAGCCAGCCCATCATCAGGAGCGCCACCCCGACCAACGCATAGGCGAGGCGCGATTGGATGTGGATGTTCGGTACGAGCAGGAACGGCATATCTCCCTCCTGCAGACGATGCTAGGGATGCGGCAGGAGCGGAACAACGCGCGCGGGAAGCCTGCGGACAAGGCTGGGACGAGCGGCGCTCCGCAGGGGAAAACGGAACCTGGGTCAGCGGCGGCCGCGGAAGAAGGCGTCCAGGCTGGAGCGGTAGCGGCGGCTGGAAGTGAGTTCGGTCCCATCGCGCAGCAGGACCGCATAGGAGCCTTTGAACAGCGGGCGGAATTCGCGGATGCGGCGCACGTTGACCAGGGTGGAGCGGCGGATGCGTACGAACTCCTGCGGTTCCAGCTTGCGCTCCATCTCGTTCATGGTCTCGCGCAGCAGGTGCACGGTCTTGCCGACGTGCAACTGCAGGTAGTTGCCGGCGGAATCGATCCAGTCGACGTCGCGCGGGTCGAGAAAAAAGATGCGGCCGGCGTCTTTCACCACGATGCGCTGCGGCGCCTGCGGCTTGCTGGCGCGCGCGCCGTGGTCGAGCGAGCCCAGCATCGCTTCCAGGCGCTCGGCGAGGCCGACGATGCGGTCGCGTTCGAGCCAGCGCACGGCCTGGCGAAAAGCCTGGCGGAATCGCTCCTTCTCGATCGGCTTCAGCACGTAGTCGAGCGCGTGCACCTCGAAGGCCTTGAGCGCGTACTGGTCGTACGCCGTGACGAAGACGACGGCGGGCATGTGGGCGGCGCCTACCTGCTCCACCACCTGAAAGCCGTCGAGTTCCGGCATCTGCACATCAAGAAAGACCAGATCGGGGGCAAGCTCGCGGATGGCCTTGACGGCGTCGCGCCCGTTGGGACACTCGCGGAGCACATCGACTTCCGGGAAGTCGCGCAACAGGAGGCGGATGCCGCGGCGGGCGATGGGCTCGTCGTCAACGATCAGCGCGCGAATCTTCGGCATGGACCTCCTCGGCGGCATTTGCGGCGACGAACGGGATCTCGATGGAAGCCAGCACCCCACTGCGGGCATTCTCCACGGCAAAGCGCTGCGCCGCTCCGTAGTGCTGATCGAGGCGGGCGCGGGTGTTGGCCAGCCCGTAGCCGGAGCCATTGGCGGCGCCCTCCCCTCCCTCGGAAAGCCCGGGACCGTCGTTCCATACCTCCAGGAGCAGACGCCCATCGACGGCGCGAGCGCGGACTTCGACGCGGCCGGGCTCGGCTCGCCGGGCCACCCCGTGGCGTACCGCATTCTCCACCAGCGGCTGCAGGATGAGCGCCGGGACGCAAGCCTCCAGGGCCGCGCCCTCGACGTCGAAACGCACCGACAGGCGGTCTTCGAAGCGGATCTGCTGGATCTCGAGATAGCGCTCCAGGAAGCTGATCTCATCGCGCAACGGCACCTGGTCGGCGCCCTGGTGGTCGAGCGCGATGCGCAGCAACTCGCTCAAACGGATGAGCATGCGGTTGGCGCGCTCCACGTCCTCCTGCATGAGCACGGAGATGGTGTTTAAGGTGTTGAAAAGGAAGTGCGGGTGGAGGCGCATCTTCAGCGCGTCCAGTTGCGCCCGCGCCAGTTGCTCCTGCAGGCGCGAGGCCCGCACTTCCAGCTCCGCCGCCTCCAGCTTCTGTTCGCGGTACAGGCGATAGTAGGAAAGTCCGAAGTAGGCGCCCAGGATCACCCAGTACATCCAGAAGCCCGCGGTGCCGATGTAGATGACGAAGGGCGCGCTGCTGCGAAAACGCATGGCAAACTCCGCCCAAGCGAAGTTCTTCGTGATCGCCATGGTCAGGAAGAAGAACGACCAGCTCATGACGGCGCTGATGGGCGCCAGCAGGCAGCCGAAGACCAAGTGCAGGGGCAGAACGAAGCGCAGCCGTCCGCGCTCGATAGGAAAACGACGGGCCAGCGCGATGACCAGCGGCGTCAGCAGGGCCCAGGAGAAGGAGAATTCCATCTCTACCAGGAAGGCACGATCCCACGGAAAGGGCTCGCCCCAGGCGGCGTAGGCGATGTAGTTACGGCCCACGAAGAGCAGGCCGAGCAGCATCCAGGCGATGAAAACCCGGGCCCATCGGATTGGGAGTTCGGAAGCCAAGCAGAGTAATGGTAATGCAGACGCAGACAGCGCGCTCCTGGACGCTAACCGGCGCGGCCACCGACGACAATGGAGCTGGGAAAGGTGGGACCGGGCGAGGGAAAAGCGGGGCCTCCGGTGGGAAGAAAGGCGCAGGCTCCCAGGAACTCACGGCTGGCGTTGACTTGGGTGATAGCTGGTGCCTAACATGGCGGGCCTGCTGGAGTGGGGAGCTCGACCGTGGTCGGCCAGACGATTTCCCACTATCGCGTGCTGGGGAAGCTCGGCGGCGGCGGCATGGGCGTGGTCTACGAGGCTGAAGACCTCCGCCTGGGACGCCGGGTGGCGGTCAAGTTCGTCCCCGAACACCTCGCCGGCGACAGCAAAGCGCTGGAGCGCTTCCGCCGTGAAGCGCGCGCTGCCTCGCAACTCAATCATCCCGGCATCTGCACCATCCACGAAATCGAGGAACAGAACGGGCATCCCTTCATCGTCATGGAGCTGCTGGAGGGCTCGACCCTCAAGCAGCGCATGCAGGAGCAGAAGCTTCAGTTCGACGAAGTGCTCGACATGGCGGTGCAGGTGGCCGACGCGCTGGACGCGGCGCACAACAAAGGCATCGTGCACCGCGACATCAAGCCGGCCAACATCTGGATCACCTCGCGCGGCCAGGCCAAGATCCTCGACTTCGGGCTGGCCAAGCTCACCCCGCAGCAACCCGTCATCCCGGAGAGCACCGAAGCCGAGACCCAGTTGCTGGAGGAATCGCTGACCGCATTGGGAGTGATTCCCGGCACGGCCGTGTACATGTCGCCGGAGCAGGCGCGGGGCGAGGAACTGGACGGGCGCAGCGACCTGTTCTCCTTCGGCGCGGTGCTCTACGAACTGGCCACCGGCAAGCGGCCGTTCACCGGCAACAACGTCGTGACCACGCTGTACTCCATCCTGCATCACAAGCCGGTCTCGCCGCGGACCCTGAATCCCACGCTGCCGCCGAACATGGAGAACATCCTGGGCAAGGCGCTGGAAAAAGAGCGGGACCAGCGCTACCAGACCGCCTCCGAACTCAAGGCCGACTTGACGGAGCTCAAGCGCGAGACCGACTCCACCCTGAAGACCGTGGTGGGCAGCGCCGCCGTGCGCTCCACCACCCGTACCTTCCGGCGGCTGTGGTGGCAGCGGCTGTGGGTGCAACTGGCAGCGGTAGTTGTGCTGGCTATGCTACTGGCAGCGGGCTTTCTCTTGTGGACGAAGCGGCATCGCCCTGCGACTACGGCAGCCGCCAACACGACTATTGCTGTGCTGCCGTTCCAGAACATTTCTTCGGACGCTGAGACTGACTTCCTGCGTTTCGCGTTGGCGGATGAGATCGCGCGCGCCCTCACCTACACGCGCTCCCTCGAGGTTCGCCCGGTATCTTCCACGCAGAAATATTCCGGCCCGGCCCCGGACCTGCAGCAAGCCGGCAAGGAGTTGCGCGTCGGCACCATCCTTACCGGACACTACCTGCGTGAGGGAGAGAAACTGCGCGTCACCTGGGAAGCCATCGACGTGCATACCAACCGCCTAGTCTGGCAAGGCACGCTAAACGTGGCCGTGCGCGACATGGTCTCCATGCAGCAGGCGCTGGGTAACCAGGTGCGCCAGGAACTGCTGCCGGCGCTGGGCGGTGCTGCAAGCGCATTCGAGAGCGGAAGCCGCCCGCAGAACCAGGAAGCGTATGACCTCTACCTGCGGGCGACCGCGCTGCCTCACGATGCCTTGCCCAATCGGGACGCCATCACGGTACTGGAGCACGTGGTGGAGCTGGAACCGACGTTCGCTCCGGCATGGGAGCAGTTGGGAATCCGCCACAATTACGACGCTTCCTACGGGAGCGGAGGCCCGGCCGGCTTTCGTAGGTCGCAGGAGGCGCTGGAACGCGCGCTGAAGCTGGATCCAAACTTGATCTCCGCGGCGGCGCGCCTGGTCCGCCACCACGTGGAACAGGGCGAGCTGAACCGCGCGTACCAGGACGCGGAAGCACTCATCCGCCGGCGCCCGGAGAGCGCCACGGCGCACTTCACGTTGGCCTACGTGCTGCGCTATGCCGGCCTGCTGGCCGACGCCACGCGCGAGTGCGACGTGGCCCTCGGTCTCGATCCGGCCAATGCCAACTTCCGGTCCTGTGCCTTCGCGTTCCTCGAGGCCGGAAACCCCCAGCGGGCGATGGACTACTTGCAACTGGACGCCGGCTCCGAGTGGACCAACAGCGTGCTGCCGGCCTTGCTGCTGCGCCAGGGAAAGGCGGATGAGGCTCGCAAGGCCCTGAGCAACATGTCCGCTGGAGCGCCCTGGTTCCGGAGCGTGATCGAATCCTGCCTGCAGGCGCCGTCCTCCACGCCCCTGGACGAAGTAGTTCGCAGGACCGAGCCGGCGCTGCTGGCCCAGATCGATCCCGAATTCAAGTACTATCAGGGCGCGATCCTCGCCCATTGCGGGAAGGATGAGCTGGCGGTACGCCTGATCCGCAGCGCCATCGAGAAGAACTACTGTGCGCAGGAAGCGCTGCAGCGTGATCCTCTGCTGGCCAAACTGCGCGACAAGCCTGAGTTCGCCGAACTGCGCAGCACGGCGGAAGCCTGCCAGAAGAAGTTCCTGGAGTACCGCACGCAGCGCAAGGGGTAGGCGCTACCGAGCTTTCTTGAAGTGCGGCAGGACGGCCTCGCCGAAGAGCTTGGCCTGCTCGAGGCGGTCGTCACCCCAAAGCTCGAGCATGATCTGGGTGCAGCCGGCGGCGCGATATTCCTCGAGCCGTGCGATGCAGTCGTCGGGCGTGCCGGCGATGGCATGCACTTTATCCAGGATCCCATCGGTCACGGCGCGGGCTGCGGCCTTGCGCCCGCCCTGTTCCATGGCCTCGGCAATGGGACGGATCTCTTCCATGCTCAACTGGGCGCATTCCAGAAGGGTGTCCGCGGTGCCGCGGATGTTCTGCACCTTGTTGGCGAGATACATGGCGGCCATCTCGCGCGCCCCTTCCCTGCCCTTCTTTCCGTCGCGGTGCACACTGCCCACGATGACGGAGCCGAGATCGATTGCGGCGGGGTCGCGGCCGGCCTTGCGCGCGCCTTCTTCCATGTTCTTGCGTGAATACTTCACGAACTCGGGCGTGGTGATGGAAGCGGTGAGCAAGCCATCGGTGATCTGCCCGGCGAGCTTCTGCAGTACCGGACCGGTCCCGGCAAAATACACGGGCACTCGGGCGCGGGAGACGTGGGCGTCCGGCTTGAGCGGTGGCGCGAAGGCGCTGAACGCTTTTCCCTCATAGCGCACCTCCCCGCCGGCGAGCACGGCCTGGATGATCTCCAGGCTCTCGCGCATCACGACGGCGGGACCGACCTCTTTACCTTTCTCGCCCTCGCCGATCTCCTTCATGAAGATCTTGGAGGCGCCGAGGCCGAGCAGAAAGCGGCCATCGCCGGCCGCGTCCTGCATGACACGGGCTTCCATGGCGATCTGCACGGGATGACGCGTGTAGGGCGAGATGATGCCCCAGCCCACCGCGATCCGCTTGGTCTCGCGCGCAATGATGGCGGTGATGGCGGTCGAAGAGCGGGCTTCGTAGGAGTGCTTGCGCCACCAGGGATAAGCCTCGGCCAGCCAGAAAACGTCAAAGCCGGCCTGCTCGCAGGCCTTGGCCATGGCGACAGTTTCGCCGAGAGGCTCCATGGAGAGTTGCAGGACGCCGATCTTGAAAGGAGGCATGAGGGCAGTTTCCAGCTTTCTGTTTCAAGTTTCCAGCAAGGAAGCGGCAGTCATGATAAATGACCTTAGCGATTTCGTCAGTGATTCTGACTGGAAACTCGAAACTGGAAACGGGTGTCTTACGGATTCGTCCAGGAGTGCTCCAGTCCCTTCACCAGCTCCCAGATAGCCTTGTTCAGGGGCGTGGGGACGCCGGTCTTCTTGCCCCACTCCACGATGGCGCCGTTCATGAAGTCGACTTCGGTCTGGCGGCGGGCCTCGGCGTCCTGCAGCATGGAAGCCTTGTGCTTGCCGGGCGCGTTGGCCGCCTTGAGCACGAGCGCCTTGGGATCGTTATGCAGCTCGATGCCCAGGGCGCGAGCGACGGCCAGCCCCTCGTCGATGAGCGCGTCAAAAAGTTCGCCGGTAGGCTGGAAGAACGAAGCCGCGCTGTGATGCAGTCCGGTGAGCGCGCCCACGGGATTGGTGCCGGCGTTGAAAATCAGCTTGGTCCACTGGGCGCCGCGCGCGTCCTGCATGGCGATGGTGTTCATGCCGGAGCGGGTCATGAGCCCTGCCAGCTCTTCCACCATGGACATGGGCGTGTTGGTAGGCTCGAAAGGGCCGATCCAGGTGTCGCCCTTGATGTCGTACCCGACGTGACCGGGGGCGAGGATGTGGCCGGCGGGGAAGGTGGTGCCGCGGATGACGTACTTCACGTGTTCGGCAATGATCTCCTCGTTGCCCACGCCGTTCTGCACCGAGCAGACCGCGCTCTTCTCATCGAAGAGACGCGCGACCTGCTGCATGGCGCCGCGCGTGTGGACACTCTTGGTGGCCACAATGCCATAGTCGCAGCGGGGCAGTTCCTTGGCATCGTAGGCGGCGCGCAGGCGGGCAGTGAATTCGGCCTCCCCCGAGAGACGCAGACCACTGCCGTTGATGGCATTCACGTGCTCGCGGGAGACGTCATAGGCGAAGACCTCGGCCTCACCCTTTTGCGCCAGGTGAGCCGCGAACAAGCTGCCCACCGCTCCACATCCGACGACACAGATTCGTTTCTTCATTTTGACCCTTTCAAGTTGCCCGTACCGAGTTGCCAGTTGCCAGAAAAAGCAGATCCCTCGCTGCGCTCGGGATGACAAGCACCTGCTAAATGGCGGACAAATCAATCCGACTTTTGCGGATGGCGGGCACTTCGACGACCCGAATGCCCGCAGGAGGATTCTCTACGGCGGAGACCAAAGCGGCAAGCATCTGGTTGAGGGAAACGAGACCCAGACGACGCGCGCTCTCCCGCGTGGGCGGAAGCAGTTCGCCCAACCAGTATCCGGGAAGCAACAGATACGGCCAGTAGTGCCCGGGACCGAGCACGTACCAGGGCCGCAGAAACGTGGCGTTCACGCCGCTCTCGCGCAGCAGGCGCTCGCCTTCGGCGCGCACTTCGAGGTAAGCCTTCATGATGGGCGCAGGCTGGGCCACGCTGAGGTAAACGAAGTGACGGATGCCCGCAGCCACCGCCGCCGGAACGGCTTCCCGGATAGAGACCAAGTCCACGGCACGGAACCGCGCTCCCTTCCACGGCGCGGGATGGGGCACGCCGACCAGATGGACGAAGGTGTCCGCAGGGGCGATGTTATCGCGATAGCTGGTTGCGTCCAGGGCGTTGCCGGAAACCAGCTCACAGCCCGGCCCCAGCTTGCGCTCCGAGCCGGGACGCGCCAGGGCCTTCAGGCGATGGCCGCGGGCAAGGAGGCGCGGGACCAGCGCGTGTCCCATGTAGCCGGTGGAGCCAGTGAGGAAGACAGTCATCAGGGATCAGTGGCTAGTTCTCAGTTCCCAATTCTCAGAAAAACAACCAGTCTGTCGTACGAGTTACGCAGGAAGCGACGGAACGGATTTTCACCACCAA
The DNA here is from genome assembly GCA_035454605.1 of Terriglobales bacterium. Lineage (NCBI taxonomy): Bacteria > Pseudomonadati > Acidobacteriota > Terriglobia > Terriglobales > Terriglobales bacterium. The sequence goes on along the minus strand of DATIGQ010000065.1, from coordinate 12,074 downwards.
GGACACGAAGAAGAACAAGAATGCGCGGGCAGGAGGCCCGCGCGACAGTCGGCGGGGCGCCGGCGCTAAACGTCGCCGCCGCGGTAGAGGCGCCAGGGAACGTCACAGAGGTTCTCGCCCTCGCTCTTGCCCACGCGATAGGTGTCCTGCGTGTAGAGGCAGACCTTGCCATCCTGATCCACCACCTGGGGATGAACGGAGAGCACCATGTTTTCCTTCAGGACGACGTCACTCGACGAACCCACGGCGGGGTACTCCAGCATGGTGGCGCCGATGCCGTGACCGGAGAGGTGGCCGAGGGAGAAGCCGTGCTCCTTGAAAACGTCGGTGATGGCGCGGTGGACGCTGGAGGCAAGTTCGCCTTCGCGCAGGCGCTTGCGCGCCTCCTCCATCGCGGTGGGGTAGGCCTGCCTCATGCGCTCGGTAACCGGGTCGAGCTTGCCCTCGATGATGGCGCGGGAGAACTCCACCCAGTAGCCCTCCGAGTTGGTGACCTCCAGGGAGTAGAGCATGAGGTCGTCGGGATTCACCACGCGGTGGCCGGGAACTTTGAACGATGCTTCGGCGGTGCCGTGGGTGCCGGAGAGCACGATGTTCATCATGCGCGGGCCGGCGCCGCGCGCGAAATAGACCTCGACGGCGGGCGCCATGATCTCGGCTTCGGTCTTGCCGGGAGCGTAGCTCTTCACCAGGGCATGGAAGCCCTCGACCACGATGTCCATGGCCTCGCGGATCTCTTTCATCTCTTCTTCGCTCTTGACCGCGCGGGCCATGTCGAAAGCGAAATCGAAGTCCACGAGCTCCAGGCCCGCCGACACCAGCGCCTGGTAATCGACGACCGCCATGACGTGCTTGAGGCCGTAGACGCCGAGGCGCTTCCACTTCCGTTCTTGAGCGCGCGCGGCGATCCATTGACCGGGGATGGCGGGCCAGACGTGGTCGCGCACCCAGGGCTTGGATTTGTCGCCGATCCAACGGGCTTCCGCGGGGAAGATGAGCGTCAGATCCCCTTCCATCGGAATGAGCACATAGCAGTAGCGGTGCACGATCTCAAAGCCGGAAACGTAGCGGACCGCGCCTTCGAAGCCGGCGTACTGGTTGCCGCAAACGATGAGGGCGTCCACATTCTCGGCCTGCATGGCGCGACGGATGTTGGCGTAACGGCGAGCGAGTTCGGCGGGGGATGGCATGCTTAGGGTCTCAGGTCTCCTATAAGGATGCGCGCCTTTCGCGCACTTGGCGCGAATCGGCGCGCCCAGATCCTTCGCTCGACAGAGAGCAACAGCGTCTCGCTCAGGATGACAACATTATTGCGCCCCGCAGAGGTCCGCCGCGATAAGGGCGTAGATGCGGGTCATGTCCACGAGCGTCTTGATGCGCACCTTCTCGCCTTCCTTGTCGCGGGGACCGCTGGACGGCCCGTAGTTCACCGTCGGCACGCCATAGCGGGTGAGCACACTGGCGTCGGAAGACCAGAGCACGGTATCGCGCTTGGGCGGCTGACCCACGATGCGGCGATGGTTCTTCTCGATGGCGCGGATCATCGCGTGGTCGGCGGCGATCTCGGCGCCGGGCACGGAAACATAGGTTTCGAATTCGAGGCCCCAGTCCGGGTGCCGCTGGCGCAGGTCAAGAAAGAACCGCTTGAAGTCGCGGCGCGCCTCGGCCATGGGCATGGTGGGCGGAACACGGACGTCGAGATAGAGCTCGGTGCGTTCAGGGGTGCGGCTGGCGCGCCAGGCATGGCCGCCGTGGATGCCGCCCAGGTTCACGAAGCCCTTCTTGTTGCCGTAGGCGCTGCGCTCCTGCCAGCCAGGAATCCACTTCATCAGATCGGCCATGACCTGGTGCATGCGCCGCAAGGAGTTCTCGCCTTCCCGACCGGGCCCGAAGGCGGTGTGCACGTAGAGCCCGGCGGTCGAAAGACGGACCCACATGGAACCGTAGTGACCGAGAACGAGCTGCATATCCGTGGGCTCGCCCAGGATGCACATGTCCGGGAGCGTCCCGTGGTTCACCAGGTAGTGCGTGCCGCAACCGTAGCCGCGGAATTCCCGGCCCTGGTACTCCCCGACCTGCGACTTTTCAATCTCGCCGGCGACGGCGGCGATGACCACGTCGCCTTCCAGGCGGACGCCAGCGGCCTGCAACGCACGCACCGCATGGGTGTAGCAGACCAGCGCGCCCTTCATGTTGTAGATGCCGAGGCCGTAGATCATCTCGTTGCGGATGATGGCATGGGGCTTGTAGCCGATTCCGGTGAGAAACGGCTCGCGGCCGGTGTTGGAGGTATCCATGTGGCCGTTGAACATCAGCGTCTTGCCGTTACCCGCACCCGGCAAGCGGCCAATCACGTTGGCGCGGCCGGTTTCCACTTCCTGCCAGGCCACTTCCAGGCCCATGCGCTCAAAGGTCTGGGCCATGTATTCCGCCATGGCCTGCTCTTCGCCGGTGGGGCTGGGGATGTTCACCACATCGCAGGCCATGGTGATGAGGGCCTCTTCGTCGATGTGGGCAAGGATGGAATGGGCCAGGTCGGGCTTTTTCTTTTTTGCGACGGACTTGGGCATGTTCGGTGGCGTCAGGCCTCAGGAGGTGAAGAAAGAATCTACTCCTTCAGCCCGCATGGCGTCACGTGCAATCACGACGGAATCAGCGTGCGAAAGTCGTCGGGGAACGTGCAGAGCTTCTCGTTGCCGGTGGCGGTGATGAGGAAGTCGTCCTCCAGCCGCAATCCGCCGCCGCCTTCCCAATAAATCCCCGGTTCAATAGCCAGCACCATGTTCTGGCGGATGGTGCCGGTACCGGCCTGATGGGCATAGGGCGGCTCATGGGCGCGAGCCCCCACGCCGTGGCAGACGGGATGCGACGGCTGGCCGGGATAGCCGCCTTCGGCGATGCGGGCGCGGATGAGGCGGTCGAGTTCGGGGAAGCTGGCGCCATCGCGGGCGAAGGCGACGCCTTCGTTGAACACTGCGAGCAAAAGGTCGAGCAGTTTCTCATAGCGCGGAGTGAGCTTGCCGGGGCTGAGGTTCTTGGTGAGGTCGTTCCAGTAGCCGTCCACGCAGACCCAGATCTCGAACAGGGTGGGCTCGTGTTCCTGAATGGGACGGTCGCCGGTGGCGGTAAAAGTGGCGATGCCGGGTCCGGACCAGACCAGGGTGAAGGCGCGCGCCATCTCCACTTTGCCCTGGTAGCCGACTCCGACGCCGTGCACGAAGCCTTCGAACATGGCTCCGACTTCGCTTTCTTTCATGCCGGGCCGCATGTTCTGCCGGACGTGTTCCATGGCGAGCGCGGCCAGTTCGTTGGCCAGGCGCATGCGCTCGATCTCCTGCGGCGTCTTGATGGCGCGGGCTTCGATGAGCAGGGGCATGGCGTCCACCACCTGCCCGGAAACCTTGCGGAAGGCGTCGAAGTAGGGCTGGGAGTAGACGGTGGGCTCGCCCACCATGCGATCGGCGGCCTGCGACGAGTTGGTGAGCTCGATGCCGACCTTGTCCGTCAATCCCCGTTCCTTGAGCACCTCCAGCGCAATATCCAGAGCGCGGAAGTTGGGCGGGCGCGGGTCGCGCTCGTGGTATCCCTTGAATAAACGAAGATCTTTCGTCCAGGAGTTGCGCTGGGCGTCCTTCAACTGCGGTTCCAGGGTGATGAGCGTGGGCTCGCCTTCGCGCGGGAAGACCACCGCGTCGTATCCCTTCATGCACCAGTAGTTGGTGAGGTAGAGGATGTTGTCCGGCGCGCGGCAGACCATGGCGGAGAGGTCCTGCGCCTTCATCAGCGCGCGGACGCGGTCGAGTTTGGGTGCATCCAGGGGCCAGGCCATTTCGCTTCAGGTCTCCCGTTTCTCGTTTCGCGTTTCGCGAGTCCAGGATAATTCCAAACCCTTGATCAGCCGGTAGAGCGCCGTGTGCAGGGGCGCGGGAACGGCGGCCCGCGCGGCCTCGCGGGCGATGGCGCCGCCGAGGAAGTCCACCTCGGTCGGGAGCCGGTGACGAACATCATAGAGCATGGAGGTGGGGTGGTCGGTCTGGGCGCCGATCTTGTTCATCTCCCATGGGTCTTCATGCAGTTGGATGCCGAGCGCCGCGGCCACGGCCTTGCCCTCGTTGATCAAGTCGTGGAGCAGGTGGCCGAGGTCGGAGAACCGGTGCTCGTGAGCGAACTCCGGGCAGTGCGGCAGCCCGGCGAGCGCCGAGACGCTGTTCACCGACGCGTTGAAGATCAGCTTGGACCACTGTGACGGCTTGGCATCTGCAAGGGCTTCTGCCTTAAGGCCGCCGGCCACGATGAGGTCGGCGAGTTCCTTCACTGTCTCCAGCGGCGTGTTGGTGGGCTCGAAGGGACCCATCCAGGTAGGCGTATCCAGCTCGTACTGCACGTGCGTGTCACTGTGGCGGGTGCCGCTCATGAAGGTCGTGCCGCGGATGATGTAGCCGCGCGTGTGCTGTACCAGGATCTCCTCGCTGCCCAGCCCATTCTGCGCCGAGAGCACGGCGCCTTGGTCGAAATGGCGGCCCACGGGCGCGAAGGCCTCCGCGGTCTGCGTGGCCTTGGTGGCCACGATGCCGAAATCGAAATCGGGAAGCTCGGCGGGGTCGTGCGTGGCCCGGAGGCGGACGTGAAAATCGTGCCCGCCGGAGACCCGCAAGCCCTGCTCGTTCAGCACGCGGGCGTGCTCAGGACGGCGGACGAAGCACCATACCTCAGCGACGCGGGCCAGATGCGCAGCGTACAGACTGCCGATGGAACCGGCGCCGACGATGCAGATCCGCTTCATGCAAGAGCAGTGGCCCGTGGCCCGTGGCTAGTGGCTGGTGCGCTCATCGACGGTGGGCGCGAGCCGGCTGACGCTGCTCCACGCGCACGTTGGTTTCGCGCTGGCCGGAGGCAATGGCCTGCAAGCGGCGGAAGATGCTGTCGGCATTATTGTGCGAATCGTCCACGTAAACGCCCGCGGAGTAGAGCGCGTCCTGCAGCGCGGCGCACACCGTGTGCAGCGGCGCGGCTCCGCCTTCGCCCATCCCCTTGGTGCCGGCGAAGGTGAACGGTGACGGGCTCTCGATGTGCCCGTATTTCACCATGGGCATGTTCACGGCGGTGATGGGCGTGTAGTCGCTGAAGGTGGCGGTGAGCATGTTGCCGGAGGCCGGATCGTAGACGCAGCTCTCCATCAGGGCCGCGCCGATGCCATGGGCCGTGGCGCCCATCACCTGTCCTTCAACGATGGCCGGATTCACCACGCGGCCGCAGTCATCTACGGAAGCGTAATCGAGGATCTTGGGCTGATAGGTTTCGCGGTCCACCTCGATCACGCAGATGTGAAGCTGTGCGGCGTACGTAAGGGTGAGGTTGCCGTACTTGCGCTTGATATCGGGAACCTCGAAAGGCGGGCGGTAGACGTGGCGGCAGTTCAGGGTGACGTCGCGCAGCTTCTCGGGTAGTTCGGCACCGTTGACATGAACCAGATTGGCGATGCGCCAGTAGTTCACGGAACGGTCCTTCTTGCCGCGAACCCGGACCTCCGGGCCCTGCTGGCCCACGCCGAACTCCAGTTCGCTTTCTTTCGCCTTGAGGGCGAAGGCCGCCACGCGGCTGACTTCCTTTTTTAACTTCAAGGCGGCGCCCTGAACGGCCGAAAGGCCGGAGACCGCGAACTGGCTGGCATAGGTGCCGGAGGTGCCGGTATGAGCATTGCGATCGGTGTCGAAACCGACGCTGACGCCGACCATATCCGGAGTCAGCCCGAACACATCGGCCACCACCTGCGCCGTAACCGTCTCGTGGCCCTGCCCCTGGGGGACGGAGCCCACCGAAACCACCAACTCGCCGTAGACGTCGAGCTTGCAGATGGCGGCCTGGGAATTTCCGGAAAAGGGAGCGTGGGGATTCAGCAGGCGGGATTGCCCGAAGTTGTTGGTGCCGGAATCCAGGGTGGTGCCGATGCCGATGCCCAGCCAGCGTCCCTGCCGACGGGCCTCCGCCTGCTGGCGCTTCCAGTCGTCCCAGCCAATCTTCTGCTTGGCGATTTGCAGCATGCGCGGGTAGTCGCCGGAGTCGTACACGCAGCCGTTGGGCGTGGTGTAGGGAAAATCCTTGGCCTGGATGTAATTGCGCAAACGCATCTCGTCGGCGGGAATACCGAGCTCGTGCGCGCAGAGATCGACAATACGCTCCAGGAACCAGAGATGCTGCATGCGCGAGTATCCGCGGTTGGGCGCCACAGGACACTTGGTCGTAACCACCTGGCAAAAATCCACGCGGAAGTTGCGGAAGCGATAGGCGCCGGGCAGAACCTGGGCCCATATGATGCAGCCCAGCGGCTCGTAGCGGGGATAAGCGCCGCAGTCGTCGATGTGGCGGGACTCGATGGCGAGGATGCGCCCGTCCTTGTCCAGCGCCACGCGCGTATCACGGAACGTGCGTTCGTTGCCGTGGGCGCTGGCAATCATGTGCTCGGTGCGGGTCTCGACCCACTTCACCGGACGCCCGCCGGCCTTGCGCGAGGCCAGGGCGCACACGGCCATCTGCGGATAGCTGGCAATCTTGATGCCGAAGCCGCCGCCGATGTCGTGCGTGGTGCAGTGAATGCGGTCGATGGGTACGCCCAGCACCGGTGACAGGAACTGGATGGCGAACATCGGGAACTGGTTGTTGCAGATGTATTGGATGAAGTCATCGCCGGCATCCCACTTGGCAATGACGGCCTGGCACTCCAGCGGCGTGGAAGAAAAGCGGTGGAAGTGCATCTTGTCGATGTGCACGACATAGGCAGCCTGCTTGAAAGCCTTGTCCACATCGCCGTAGTCGAAGGTGCCGCGATACACGAGGTTGGTTCCCGCCGAGTCGTGCAGGATGCTCTTGTCCAACAAGGCTTCCTCGGAGTCGATGACGGGATCGAGCGCGTCGTAGTCCACGCGAACCAGTTCGGCCGCATCCTCGGCGGCCAACTGCGTTTCGGCGACGACGGCCACGACGGGTTCACCCTGGTAGCGGACCTTGTCCACGGCCATGGGGAAATCCTTGATATCGGCGCCCGGCGGCGGGCCGATCTCCGGGAACGGCTGCTTGCACATCTGGGCCACTTCCGGGCCGGTCAGCGTGCACACTACGCCGGGATGGGCCTCAGCCTCAGATACATCGATGCCGGTGATGCGGGCATGGGCGTAGGGAGAACGCACAAAACGCAGGTACAGCATGCCCGTAAGCTTGTAATCGTCCACAAACTTCCCGCGTCCGCGGAGAAGGCGGTCTTCCTCCTTGCGCGGTATGGACTTGCCCACCCAGTGGGCCCCGTTTCCCTTCGCAGCTGGCTTGGACTTGCCGGCTTTGTGTTTCCTGGCCACGTTCAGGTCTCCTGATCGGCGATTTCGGTGTCCGGCGAGACGTGCGAGTATACCGCACCTCTACCAGGGTCGCGCTGTGATGCGGAACGCGGCAAGGCATTATGATGAGGCACGACCCGGCGTGGTCGGGCGAGAAAGGCGAGGGCGTGAAGACTCAGTTCGACATCGGCGTGCTGCCGCAGGGCGCGGTAGAGGAAAGCGTGCAGCTCATGGCGGCGGCGGAGGAATTGGGCTTTGGCGGAGTCTGGGTGGCCGATTCCCAGTCCATCTTCCGAGACGCGTATGTGACACTGGCTTTGGGAGCGCTGCGCACGCGCCGCCTGATGCTGGCCACGGGAGTGACGAATCCGGTGACGCGCCACCCGGCCGCCATCGCGTGCAGCATCGCCACCATCGATGAGATGTCCGGGGGACGCGCCGTTCTCGGCATCGGTACCGGCTTCAGTGCCGTGCGAACGCTCGGCCTCAAGCCGGCTTCCCTCAAGTCTCTGGAAGAGGCAACGCACACCCTGCGCGCGTTGATGGCCTGCCAGCCCGCCGTCTATGCAGGCAAGGAGATCCGCATGACCTGGCCTGCGCGCTCGGTACCCATCTACTTCGCGGCTTCAGGTCCGAAGTCCCTGCACCTGGCGGGACGCATCGCCGATGGCGTGTTGTTCCAGGTAGGCTCTGAGCCTGCCCTGGTGCGGCAGGCGATCGAACGAGTGCACGCGGGAGCGCGGGAGGCAGGGCGAGACCCCAAGGACGTGAAGCTTTGCGTCCGGCTCGGGTGCTCGGTCTCCCACGACCGGCAGGCCGCACTCGAGGAAGCTCGACCCTACGCCGCGGCAGCCGCGGAAACTGTTTTCCAATCCAACCCGGAGGACACACTGCCGCCGGATCTGGCAGCAGACTTGAAGCGATTGCAGGAGCACTACAACTACTATCAGCACGTCAACCAGCAAGCCAGCCACGGCGATCTGGTGACGGACCGGATCGTGGAAGCGATGGTGGTGGCCGGCACGCCGGAAGAAGTGATTCCCAGGTTTCGCGCCATTCTTGGAGTGGGCGTGGATCGTGTGGTGATTCCGCTCACCACGCGGGAGCCGGCTGCACTGCTGCGAACCCTGGCCGAGGAAGTGATCCCGCAACTCACCTGACGGCCTGCGGATGGGCAGAGGAGTGTAACTTGTCGAAAACAGCCGCTCCCGAACTCCTTGTCCTTGGCTTCAAGGCTTTCGATCTGCATGAGCTGCTGCTCCATTTCGTCGCGGAACGCCAGGGCCACTACCAGCGGGAAGGGCTGGCTGTCCGCCTGCGAGACATCACGTTCACTCCGGAAGAGAAGCTCGAGTCGCACGTGTTCAGCGTAGCCTGTGGTTCCACGCTGCTGGGCAGGATGGCCGGGGCGCGTCGAAAAGTGGTGCTTGTCGCCACCGAGCATCCCATGTTCTGGATCTACGCTCGCGCCGGAATCACGAAGCTGGAGCACTTGCGAGGAACCCGCACCGCAACCTATCCGCCCGCCTCTCCCCCCTGGCTGCTGCACCGCGCCATCCTGAGCCGGCGCGGCTTGAATCCCGACCGGGACGTGCAATTGGAAGCGGCCCGCGATGATGCGGCACGGCTTGGCCTGCTGCGATCGGGCAACGTCGAGGCCGCGGTGCTGAGCTCCGCCGTCCCACCGGCCAAGGCACAGTCGCTGGGCCTGGCAAGGGTCGCCTTCTTCGGCGACGAGATTCGGATTCCCACCACCGGATTGGCAGTTTCGGAAGAAACCATCCGCGAACAGCCGGCACTGGTCCGAAGGATGGTCGCAGCGTTGCGTTCCAGCCTACGCAGCGTCCACGAGTCTCCGGGCGAAGTGCTGCCGGCGCTGGAGCTGCTGCTGGATGGCGGCAGGGAGATCGCCGAAAAGACCTACGAAGCGGTCCGCGCCTGCTTCACCGAAAACGGGAGAGCTTCGGCTGAAGCTCGCAAGGCCGCCATTGAACTCGTGAATGGGCAGAACCCGCCGGCAAGAATCAAGGAAGAGGACGTTTACGACGATTCGTTCCTAATGCCCTGAGGCTGGAACGGACTCAGCTCAAGGCTTTCTGTAGACCGTCGATGACCTGCTGGATGTTCTTCTTGGCCATAGGCTCGAGCAGGCCTCCGGCCATGGAGGCCAGCCCACCGAAGATCTGCGACTCGCCCTTCCAGGCGACCTTGGTGCCTCCGGAAGAGTTGCTCAGGTCGAAGCCGGCGTTGAGGCTCATGTTGGAACCGGCCATGCGCCCCTGGCCCTCATAGCGGGCGCGCTTGGGCTTCTCGGCTTCGGCCAGGCGGAGCTTCACCTCGGCGGTGCCGCGGATGTGCGAAACGCCGACGTTCACTTTCACCGTGAAATTCTTGTCGTCCACGATGGTCGAACCCTGGTAGCCGGGCAGCAACGGGCAGAAGCGCTTGGGGTCGGTGAGGAAGTCGTAGACTTCCTCCGGCGTCTTCTTGACTTCGAATTCTCCCGCCAGACTGATGGGCATGTCAGCGCCCTTTCATGGATTCGGCGGCCGCATGGATCGCCTTGAAGATGTTCTGATAGCCGGTGCAGCGGCAGGTGTTGCCGGCAATGCCCTTGCGAATAGCTTTCTCGTCCGGGTCAGGATTCTTGTCGAGCAGTTGGCAGACCGACATCAGGAAGCCGGGCGTGCAGTAGCCGCATTGCAGCCCGTGGCTCTCCAGGAAGGCCTGCTGCACCGGGTGGAGCTTGGAATCTTCGGCCAGGCCCTCGACCGTGCGCACTTCGCCCTGGTCGGCCTGCACGGCGAACACGGTGCAGGACTTCACGCTGCGTCCGTTCAGCAGCACGGTGCAGGCGCCACAGTACGTAGTGTCGCAGCCGATGTGGGTCCCCGTGAGCCCCAACGTTTCCCGCAGCAAGCTCACCAGCAGCAGGCGCGGCTCCACGGAGAGCGAGTGCCGCTGCCCGTTGACGGTCACGGTGATGGGCACCATCTGGAGTTCTTCAGGCATACAGGTGGCTCACCTCGACTCGCTCGCCGCGACTGCGGCGCAGGGCGGCATCCAGAGCGCGCTTGACCAGGGCGCGCACCAGGACGCGCTTGTATTCGGCCGAACCGCGCATGTCCGATTGCGGATCGGCGGCGTGCATGGCCGCTTCCGCGGCGGCCTCGATGCTCTTGGCATCCACGGCCTTGCCGCGCAACACCTGCTCCGCCTCACGCGGGCGGATGGCGGTCAGCCCGACCGCGCCCAGCGCAATGCCGGCCTCGCGGCAGACGTTGGAGTCCTCCATGGTGAGCTGCACGGCCACGCCGGCGGAGGCGTACACCGGCGCCGAGCGCTTGGCGGCGATGTAAGCGCCGCCGCTCTTCTTGGGCGGCTTTGCAATCCGGATTTCCTTCACCAGTTCATTGGGCGCCAGCGTGGTCACGAAGGCATCCACCAGGAAATCTTCCAGCTTCACGGTGCGCTCGCCGCCCGTGCCCTGGCAGACGACTTCCGTCCCCAGCACCAGAAGAACGGGCGCCCAGTCCCCGGTGGGATCGGCTTCGGCCAGGGAGCCGCCCAGGGTGCCGCGATTCCGCACCTGGATGTCCGCGATTCCCGCGGCGCAGTCGTGCACGATGGGGATGCGCGACGCCTCCTGCGACTCCTCGATCTGGGCGTGGCGAGTGAGCGCGCCCACTCGCAGTTCGTTCCCCAGCTCGCGGACGTATTCCAGGCCGGGGACGAAATTCAGATCCACCAGATGGGCGGGACTGGCCAGACGCAGCTTCATCAAGGGAATCAGGCTCTGTCCGCCGGCCAGCAGCCTCGCTTCTTCGCCCAGGTCGGTAAGCATGGAGACCGCCTCGGGTAGCGATGCTGCGCGGTGATAGCGAAAGGCTCGTGGATACATCGGATACCGGTTCCTGCGAGGCCGATGGCCGAATTCGCCCGGGACTGGCGAACCCGGGCTCAACAATGTACCAGAGCCAGTCAAGAGTGTGCTGTGAGGAGAGAACTTTTTCGCGGCCATGACAGGGCTACGCCGATGATTTAGCTTGGGAGCGATGATCCAGAGGGCCATCCATCCCATCATTCTGGCGGCAGGCCGTTCGTCACGCCTGGGATTCCCCAAAGCGACAGCGCGCTTCGGCGATCGAACCGCGATCGAGATCGCGGTGGAGAACTGCGCCGGGCTGGCCCCACCCATCGTGGTGCTGGGGTATGACGCGGCGCGCCTTCGGAAAGCTGTGCCACGCACGGCCAGCGTGGAGGTGAATCGCCGCTGGCGCCGGGGACAAACCACTTCCCTGCTGGCCGGACTGCGACGCGTGCCGCGCGACGCCGACTTCATGCTCTATCCGCTGGACTTCCCGCTGCTCACCCCCGCGGTAGTTCGGCGCCTGGTGGCCGGGTTTCGGCGACGAAACAAGGCGCAGGCCATCGCCGCTCCCAGCTTCCGACGGCGTGCGGGGCACCCGGTAATCTTCGCGGCAAAAGTCCGCAAGGAACTGGAAACCGCCGATTCGGCGCGCGAGGTCGTCTACCGCGACCTTTCGCGAATCCGATTCGTGCCGGTTCGCACCTCGGCCATCTGGCTGGATTTCGACACGCCGGCCGCCTACCGCCGCCGAGTGCGGGAATACATGCGCTATCATGCGCGGAAGGACAGGAAGGCTGGACGAAAGGGCAGAACACGATGAAGCCGATGTTTCTCGAAGGAATCGAACAGGCGCCGGGCTCCGGCCCGCATGCGGA
>DATIGQ010000064.1 GCA_035454605.1 Terriglobales bacterium | reverse complement strand
GCGGCGATTGCGCTGTTCTTCGCGACTTTTCTCGATCCGTTGCCGGCGACCGCCGCCACAGCGCTGGTGATCGCGGCGCCCGCCGCGCTGGAGCGCATGCTGGGCGCGGCCTGGGCGAACGCTATCCCGGTGTATTCGCTGAGCGCCTCGGCCATGCACTTTTCCTATGATCCGGCATGGAGTCCGGGGTGGGGCGGGGTTGCCGTAGCCGTAGTGGAGACAATCGTGTTCTGGCTGGCGGCGTCGTGGGTGTTTGAGCGCCGAGACATCGCCATGGCCGTGGAGTAGTTCGCGGGCTAGAAGCGCAGGATGTCGGCGGCGGAGCGGGCGGCGAAATCCAGCACGCGGCCGGGCAGGATTCCGAGGTAGAGAGTCGCCGCGGCCGTCAGCGTAAGGACAGCGGCCAGCGGAGCCGGGATGGTCACAGCGGGCATTTCTTCGCGCGGGTCGCGCATGTACATCACCACGATCAGACGCAGGTAGTAGTAGGCCGCAATCGCGCTGTTCACCAGGCCGATCACGGTCAGCCAGACCAGGTTCGCTTTCAGAGCGGCGGCGAAGACGTAGAACTTGGCGAAGAAGCCGCCGGTGGTCGGGATGCCGATGAGCGAGAGCAGGAACAGGGTAAGGGCGGCAGCCAGGACGGGCGAGCGCCGGCCGAGCCCGGCGTAGTCGTCCACGGAGACGTAGCGCTCTCCGGCGCCGGCCAGATGGCTGACCACGGCGAACGCGCCTACGTTCATGAAGGCATAGGCGGCGGTGTAGAAGAGCACGGCGCGGATGCCGAGGTCGGGGGCGGCGCCGAACGCCACCAGCAGATAGCCGGCGTGGGCGATGGAGGAGTAGCCGAGCAGGCGCTTCACGTTGTTCTGCACCAGCGCGCCCAGGTTGCCGATGGTCATGGTGAGCGCAGCAGAGAGCCAGATGAGCCAGAACCATCCCGGCGCACCGGTGGAGAGCAGGATGCGGGCCAGCACGGCAAACGCCGCAGCCTTGGGCGCGGTGGACATGAAGGCCACGACCGGCGCGGGCGCGCCTTCGTAGACGTCCGGCGTCCAGACGTGAAAGGGCGCCGACGCGACCTTGAATCCCAGGCCGACGAACATGAGCGCCACGGCAACGTAGGCCAGCGTGGGCACATGCTCCACCTTCAGCGAAGCCGCGATGGCCGGGATGTAGGTGGAGCCGGTAGCGCCGAACATCAGCGCCACGCCATAGAGGAAGAAGGCGGTGGCGAAGGAACCCAGCAGGAAATACTTGAGCGAGGACTCGGCGCTTGCGGCGACGCGCCGCCGGAATCCGGCCAGGATGTAGGTGGAGATGGAGGAAATCTCCAGCGCGATGAAGATGAGCACCAGCTCCATGGCGGAAGACATCAACTGCATGCCCACAGCGCCCAGCAGCACCAGCCCATAAAATTCGCCCGCGCGGATCTGCTCGGTCTCCAGGTAATCGAGCGAAGTCAGGATGACGAGCGTCGCGATGCCGGCAATCAGGAAGTGGAAGAAGACGCTGAAAGAATCCACCTCGACCATGCCGAAGAAGCCCAGGCCGGGCGAGGACGACTGGTAGACACTGGCCACCAGAGAGAGCAGAGCGCCGGCCAGCGCCAGCAAGCCCAAGGGGCGGCGGCTGCGCCCGGCAGGCAGCAGCGGCTCCGCCATCATCACCGCGATGCCAAAGACAGTCAGGGCCAGCTCCGGCAGGATGGCGACGTAGTCCGCCGCACTCAACGAGAACGGAGTGTTCTCGAACAGGGCGAAGGCGGCGAGTCGCATCATGGCGTCAGCACCTGCAACAGCGCGGGCATCATGGGAGCCAGCACGGCCTGGACGGCAGGATCGATGGCGCGCATCCAGTAGAGCGGCGCGACGCCCATGACCAGGGCAGCCAGCGCCAGGGGCCAAAGCGAGACGCGCTCGCGCAGGTCGAGGTCAGGAACGGAGCGGTTGACCTCCGCGGTGACCTGACCATAGAAGACACGCTGATACATCCAGAGCATGTAACACGCGCTCCAGATGACTCCGGTGGCGGCCAGCACGCCCCAGGCGGTCTTGGCCTGGAAAGCTCCCAGCAGCACCAGGAACTCGCCGATGAATCCGTTGAGCAGCGGCAGTCCGATGGAGGAGAGCGTGATCACCAGGAAGAGCATGGCGTAGGCGGGCATGGGCGTGGCCAACCCGCCGAAGTCCCGGATCTCGAAAGTATGGCGGCGCTCGTAGAGCATGCCCACCAGCATGAAGAGAGCGCCGGTGGATACGCCGTGGTTGAGCATCTGGTAGACGGCGCCGTCGGCGCCCGCCTGGGTGAAGCTGAAGATGCCGAGCACCACAAAGCCGAGGTGGCTGACCGAGGAGTAGGCCACCAGTTTTTTCAGGTTGGGCTGCACCATGGCGACTAGCGCGCCGTAAATGATGCCGATGATGGCCAGGGCGGCGATCCATCCCGCATGCTCGCGTGACTGTGCCGGGAACAGACCGACGTTGAAGCGCAACAAGCCGTAGGTGCCCATCTTGAGCAGCACGCCGGCCAGCAGCACGGAACCGGCGGTGGGCGCTTCCACGTGCGCGTCCGGCAGCCAGGTGTGCAGCGGGAAAAGCGGGACCTTGACGGCGAAGGCCACAAAGAAGCCCAGGAAGAGCCATTCGGCCGCGCTCCAGATGTTGGGAATCTGCTCCCGCTGGATGGCCTGCTGGATGGTGGCGTAATCGAAACTGCCGGTCTGCGCGTAGAGCCAGATGATGGCGGCCAGCATGAACACCGAAGCCACGGCGGTGTACAGGAAAAACTTCACAGCGGCGTAGACCCGGCGTTCGTGGCCGTACATGCCGATGAGCAACGCCATGGGAATCAAGACCGCTTCCCAGAAGAAATAGAAGAGGAAAAGGTCAAGGGCCAGGAAGACGCCGATCATCGCGGTCTCGAGCACCAGCAGGAGAACGAAAAATTCCTTCACGCGCTCGTGCACCGATTTCCAGGAAACCAGCACGCACAGGGGCGTGAGAAACGTGGTGAGGACGACCAGCCAGAGCGAGATGCCATCCACGCCCAGGTGGTAGTGGATGTTGGGACTGGCGATCCAGGGGATATCCACCTCGAACTGGAAGCCGGGACGGCTGCTCACGAAGTAGGCGGGAAGGTGCAGCGAGAGCACAAACGTCACCGCCGAGATCACCATCGCGGTTCGCCGGATGAGTTCATCCCGGCGGGGAAGCAGAGCCAGCAGGATGGCTCCGGCCAAAGGAGCAAACGTGATCAGCGTGAGGATGCTGTGGTAGAAGCCGTGATGGTAGAAGCTGTTCATCGCACAGCCATCCAGACCATGTAAGCGAGAATGAGCGCAGCGCCGGCGACGACCCATCCCGCGTAGGAGCGCAGGTTGCCGGACTGCATGCGGCGGAAGGCTCCGGATACGCTGCGGGCGCCGGAGGCGAGGGCGTTGACCGAGTCATCGATCAGAGCGACGTCAATGCCGCGCCACAGGATGTTGGTAGAGCCCTCCACCACGGGCCGGACGAAGACGGCGTCGTAACCTTCGTCCACGTAATATTTGCCGGCCACGGCGCGATACAGCGCACCCACTGAGGCGGTAATTCGCTCCGGCAGTCCGGGACTCTTCCAGTAGAAAAGCCAGGCGAGCAAGAAACCGACTGCGCCCGCCAGCACGGAAAGCAGCGTCAGGCCACGCTCCAGCGTGGCGTCGTCGCCGTGGCCTCCGGGGACCTCAGGCAACCCGGCTGAAAAGACGGGTTCCAGGAATTTCTCAAAGTAGTTGTGACCGCCAAGCGCGTGCGGCACTCCCACGTAGCCGCCAACCGCCGCAAGCACCGCCAGGATCACGAGCGGGGCCAGCATGACCCAGGGACTTTCATGGATGGAACCGTGGGCGTCGTGGTCGTCGTGCGACCCATGCCCGTGCGCAGACGGGGCGGAGCGCAACTCGCCGAAAAAGGTCATGAACCAGAGGCGGAACATGTAGAACGAGGTGAGGCCTGCGGTGAAGAATCCGACCCCCCACAGGATGGGGCTGCCGAAGGGGCTGGAGTAGGCGCGCCACAGGATCTCGTCCTTGGAGAAGAATCCGCTCAGGAAGGGTGCGCCGGCGATGGCGAGCGTGGCCACGGTCATCACGGCGAAGGTCCAGGGAACGTGCTTGCGCAGGCCTCCCATGTTGCGCATGTCCTGCTCGCCGGAGAGCGCGTGGATGACGCTACCGGCGCCCAGGAAGAGCAGCGCCTTGAAGAAGGCGTGGGTCATCAGGTGGAAGATGGCGGCGGAATAGGCGGCGACGCCGCAGGCCAGGAACATGTAGCCCAGTTGCGAGATGGTGGAATAGGCGAGGACGCGCTTGATATCGAACTGAGCCATGCCGATGGTGGCGGCGAACAGCGCCGTCAGGCAGCCGACGATGGCCACCACCATCAAAGCTTCCGGCGAGCGGCTGAAGATGGCGCTGGAACGGGCCACCATGTAGACGCCTGCCGTGACCATGGTGGCGGCGTGGATGAGCGCGGAAACGGGTGTGGGACCTTCCATGGCGTCCGGCAGCCAGACGTAAAGCGGCAACTGCGCCGATTTGCCGCAGGCGCCCATCATCAGGAGCAGGGCGATGGCGGTGAGCACGCCGGGCGTGGCCTCGGTGCCCAGGCGCGCGGCGGCGGGGAAGACCTCGGCGAACTGCACCGAGCCCAAAGCCCTCACCATGAGGAATATGCCCAGCAGGAATCCGAAGTCGCCGATTCGGTTGACGATGAAGGCCTTTTTGCCGGCGGAGGCAGCGGAATCCTTGTGGAACCAGAAACCAATCAGTAGATACGACGCCAGCCCGACGCCTTCCCAGCCTACGAACATCAGCAGGTAGTTGTCCGCCAGCACCAGCGTCAGCATGAAGAACAGGAACAGGTTCAGGTAGCTGAAGAAGCGGTAGTAGCCGCCGTCACCGGCCATGTACCCGACGGAATAGACGTGGATGAGGAAGCCGACGCCGGTGACGACCAAAATCATGACCAGCGAGAGCTGGTCGAGGTAAAAGGCGAAGTTGGCACGGAAGGCGCCCGCCTGTAGCCAGGCGGCGAGCGTTTCCGAGTAGGGAAGCTGGTCAGGCCGAAGCTGGGCGAAGGCCGCCGCGACGCGCAGCGACCACGCGAAAGAAGCTCCCGAAGCGGCCAGCGCGACGGCGGTCACGGCCCGGCTCGGGAAACGGCGACCGAAAAGGCCGTTGATCAGAGCCCCGGCGAGCGGCAGCAGCGGGATGAGCCAGAGTTTCATAGCTTCAGCAGGTTCACGCGATCGGCATTGAGCGTCTGCCGGGTGCGAAAGACCGAGATGATGATGGCCAGCCCGACGGCCGCTTCCGCCGCCGCCACCACCATCACGAAGAACACGAACACATGGCCGCTCAGCGCCTTCCACTGCGTGGCAAAGGCAACGAAGGAAAGATTCACAGCATTGAGCATCAGCTCGATAGACATGAACAGGGTGATGATGTTGCGCTTGAGCAGGAAGCCGGCGGCGCCCAGCCCGAACAGGATGGCGCTCAGCACCAGGTACCAGGAGATAGGGACCATTACGGCTCCCTCCGGGCCAGCACCACCGCGCCCATGATGGCCACCAGGATCAGCACCGAGGTGACCTCGAACGGCAGCAGGAATTCACGGAAGAGCAGGCGGGCGACGTCCTGGGTGGAGCCCAGGAACTCTCCCAGGTGGATGGGTACGGCGCTGCCGTAGCGCGTCACTACCCAGGTCATCAGAACCACGAACAGCGCGGCGGCAGGATATCCGAAGCGCGCCGCCACCCGGCTGCCGTCGGTGCGCTCCTCCTCGCCGGCATTGAGCAGCATGATGGTGAGCACGAAGAGCACCATGATGGCCCCGGCGTAGACGATGACCTGCACGGCGGCGACGAACTCCGCGCCCAGCATCAGGTACAGCACCGAGAGCGACACCATCACCACGATGAGGGAGAGCGCGCTGTTAATGGGATGGCGCTGCGCCAGCAGGTTTACCGCACCCGCGACGGCGACGATGGCGAAGATGAAGAACAGCGCCTGATGCAGCATCTCAGCCTTTCCACGCCACGACCAGCCCGGTGGCCATCACATTGAACAGCGCCAGGGGCAGCAGCACCTTCCATCCGAAGGCCATCAGCTGGTCGTAACGGAAGCGCGGCAGCGTGCCGCGGATCCAGATGTACAGGAAGATGAAAAAGAAAACCTTGGCGACGAACCAGAGGAGCGGCAGCACCGCTTGCAACGCTGGCGGCCCAAACACCGGCCCGTGCCAGCCTCCGAAAAAGAGCAGCGTGGCCACGCAGCTCACGGTGAACATGTTGATGTACTCGGCCATGAAGAACATGGCGAACTTCATGGCGCTGTACTCGGTGTGGTAGCCGGCCACGAGTTCCGTCTCGCTCTCCGGCAAATCGAACGGGATGCGGTTGGTCTCGGCAAAAGCGGCGGTCAGATAGATGAAAAAGCCTAGGACCTGAGGAAAGGTGCTCGACAAGATATTCCATCGCGGAATGAAGCCAAAGTATGTGCCGGACTGCGCGTCCACGATGCCGCGCAGGCTGAGCGTACCGGAGAGGATGAGGACACCGACCAGGGACAGGCCGAGCGAGAGTTCGTAGCTGATCATCTGCGCGCTGGCGCGAAGCGAGCCCAGCAGCGAGTACTTGGAATTCGACGACCAGCCGGCGAGCGCCACGCCATACACGCCGACGGAAGTGACGCCCAGGAGGAAAAGCAGGCCGATGTTGATGTCGGTGATCTGAAGCGGAGTTTCAAAGCCGAGGCCGGGAAGGCGAACGTTCTCACCGACCGGAATCACCGCGATGGCCATCAGCGCCACGGTGAGCGAAAGCATGGGCGCGAGCACATACAGCGGCTTGTACACGTTGCCGGGGATGAGGTCTTCTTTGAGGATGAACTTCAGCCCGTCGGCCAGCGGCTGCAACAGGCCGAAGGGGCCGACGCGCGTGGGTCCCCAGCGGTTCTGGATGCGCGCCACCAGTTTGCGCTCCAGCAGCACGGTGTAGGCGACCGCGGTCAGCAGGATGACAAAGAAAACCACTGTCTTACCCAGGCTGAGCGCGATGTAGGTCGTCCAGTCCATACGTTTGGCTTAAGGGATACGGCCGGCCGCGTTCAATCTGCGGCCTCCTGCTGCGCCGCCCGGCGCGGATTTTCTATCACCGAGTTCAGCGCACGCGAGTAGCGGCCCAGCGTGCCCGAGGTAAACAGCGAATCGGCAGCGGGCACGATAAGGTCGGAGCGGCTGGCGCCTCCGGCGCCGCGCTCCACGGAATCGAGATGCACGTCGTTTCCGGCGAGCAGGTTGGCGCGCGAAAAGGCGTAGCCGGGAACCAGCCGCTGGATCTCGTCGAGAATCGCGGCCGGATCGAGCGGGCTGAGTCGAGGCTCCAGGCCCTGCGAGCGCAGCCAAACGCCGTGGCGATCGGCTTCGCCGGATTGCGCGCCGCGTGACTGACCCATATCGGCGCGCGTGCCGTCGTTCGCTGCAACTGGCACCAGGCGGCGCACGTCGAAGCCCATGCCATCGGCGAGGCGTACGATGAGCTCGAAATCGGGCTTGGCGCCGGCAAAATCGCCCGCCTTGCTGAGCGCCTGCAAGTCGCCGCAGGTGCTGGTGAACGTGCCCGACTTTTCGTAAGCGCAGGCCGCGGGCAGAACCACGTCGGCGAGCAGCGCCGTCTCCGTAAGAAACATTTCCTGCGCCACGACGAAGGTGTTGCGCAACGCGAAGGGGTCGATCTGGAAACGCGCCACGGGATTCGCCCCCACAACGTAGAGCGCCTTTAGCCTGCCCGCGTACGCCGCCTCGACCATCTGCGGGATGGCGAGGCCGGGCGTGGTCGGTAACGGTGCGCCCCATTCCCCGGCGAAGCGGCCGTCCGTCGCTACCGGCGCGTAGCCGGGCAGCAGACCGGGATAGAGGCCGAGATCCGCAGCGCCGCGGGAGTTGGCGTAATCGGCCAGGCAGATGAACTTCGCCCCGGGAACAGAAGCGCCGAAGCGAACCAGGGTGGAGACGGCATCGCCGCGGATCTCTGAGCCGAAAATGACCACAAGACCGGATTCGGCGCGGAGCTTGTCACGCAGGGCGTGCAGGTCGTCGCGCGTTGTGGACGCGGCCAGGAGCGAGTCGGCGGCGGAGTCATCGCCGGAGAGAAAGGCGGCCAAGCGGCCTTCGGAACCGGGGTTAATCGCTGTGAAGCTTGCCGCCTGGCGGCGCAGCTTGATCTCCGCGGCGTTGACCACGTGCAGCCGGCCGCGATGCAGGCGCACGTTGGTGCGGATGTTCCAGGCCAGCAGCGGGTGCTGCTCCGTGGGGTCGCCGCCGATGAGCAGGATCGCGGAGGCGTGGAGGACGTCGCGCATGGAAGCGGTTGCGCCGGGGCGGCCCGCGAGGGCAGCGGAGAATGCCGGAAAGTCCGCCGTGCGATGGTGGTCGATGTTGTTCGTGCCCAACACCAAACGGGCGAACTTCTGGAGCAGGTAGCTCTCCTCGTTGGTGGTGCGCGTGGAGCCGATCACGCCGATGGCCGGGCCGCCGTCGGAGTCGCGCACCTCGCGTATGCGGCGGGCTGCGGTTTCGAGCGCCTGCTCCCAGGAGACGGGCTGCAGGTGCCCGTCCTTGCGGAGCAGCGGCTGGCGCAGCCGGTCAGGGTGCTGGACGAAGTCAAACGCGTAGCGGCCCTTGATGCAGAGGAAGTCGCCGTTGATGCCGCTCTTGTCGCGGTTGTCGCCGCGCACGATCTCAAGTCCGCTGGAAGCGCGGCGCACTCCGAGCGTGGTCTTGCAGCCATCGCCGCAGTGGGTACAGATGGTCGAGACGTGCTGCATCTCCCAGGGGCGCGTCTTGTAGCGGTAGGCGCCGGAGGTGAGCGCCCCGACCGGGCAGATGTCGATGCACATACCGCATTCTTCGCACTCCAGGTGGTCGCCCTGATTGGGAGCGATGACGGAATGCACGCCGCGGTTCTGCACGCCCAGCGCCCATACGTCCATGCCCTCGCCGCACACGCGCACGCAGCGGTAGCAGAGAATGCAGCGCGGGCGGTCGAAGAACACCACCGGCGACCACTGCTGCTCTTCCTTGTGGAGCTTGGCCTCCATGTAGCGCGACTCGGCGGCGCCGTACTTGAAGGTCATGTCCTGCAGTTCGCATTCGCCGCCGGCGTCGCAAACGGGGCAGTCGAGCGGATGATTGCCCAGCAGCAGCTCGAGCATCGACTTGCGCGCCTGATGCACTTTCTCGCTGTCGGTGGTGACGACCATGCCCTCGGTGACCACCACGGTGCAGGCGGTCTGCAGCTTGGGCATCTTCTCGATCTCGACCAGGCACATGCGGCACGCGGCCTGCAACGAAAGGCCGGGGTAGTAGCAGAAGGAGGGCACTTCGATGCCCACCTTCTTGCAGGCCTCGATCAGCAGCGTCCCTGGCGGGACGGTGAGCTTGTGACCGTCGACGGTAAATGTTACCTCAGCCATAACGGGCTAACTGCCTTCTGGGACCATGGGGTTTGCAGTTTGCTGCAGTTCAAAATCTCTCGCAAAGAGGTCGATTTCGCCACCGGGGTGAATCAATTGGATTTGGAAGAGCAGGTAATCAGCCAGTGGTTCCTTCTCATACTTAAGCTGTCCTCTTTCCAGTTCTTCCCTCAGAGGCGAATCGGACGAGCATAAGTTAGTGGCAATATCGTCAGCGCACACCCGCTTTCCGTCCAAGTCCAGATTCATCTTGAGGATGGTGCAATCTCTGAATCGCAACTGCACGTCTCTCCACGCAGATTCTCCCTGCTGCGGACGAAGGCGGATATCTAGAACCACGTCGTCTACCCGCTCGGAAGCGTCCCGAACAAGATGCACGCCCAGCAACTTGGAGTCGTGCAGGTCGAGATCGTTGAACCTGCTGCTTACATTCTCGCAATGCTTGGGCATGACTCTAATGGCTCAATACTGACAACCGCTCGATTGCGCCGTGCGCCTCATACGGACACGGTCTTCCTTCAAGGTGATCTTCAAATTCCTTCCGGAACTTCTTGACGATGGAAATGATAGGCATGGCAGCAGCATCTCCCAGCGGGCAGAAGGTGCGGCCCAGCATGTTCTCAGCCAGGTACTGGATGTTGTCGATGTCCTTCCTCAATCCGCCGCCGGCGTGGAAGCGGGTGAGCGTCTTCTTGAGCCAGTCCGTGCCCTCGCGGCAGGGGATGCACCAGCCGCAGCTTTCGTGCTGGTAGAAGCCGATGATGCGCTGTGCGAACTTGACCATGCAGGTGGCGTCGTCGACGACCACCACGCCGCCCGACCCCAGGAAGGTGCCGATCTTGGCCAGTGAATCAAAGTCCATGGCGACGTCGATTTCCTCGGCGGCGAGGATGGGCGTCGAAGAGCCGCCCGGCACCACGGCCTTGACCTTGCGCCCGTTGGGCACACCGCCCGCGACCTCGTGAATCATCTTCTTCAGGTTGTAGCCGAGCGGCAGTTCGTAAACGCCCGGCCGGTTGACATGGCCGCTGAGGCAGAACAGTCGAGTGCCGCCGTTCTTGGGCGTGCCCAGGTCGGCGTACCATTTC
>DATIGQ010000063.1 GCA_035454605.1 Terriglobales bacterium | reverse complement strand
TCGACACCAGCCGTCCCGGTGGTGAATAACGTGGATGCCGCACTTACGACTTCACCGGACGCTGCCCGCGACGCGCTCATCCGCCAGGTCACCGGCGCTGTGCAGTGGGTGGGCTGCGTCGAGGGATTGCGCGGCGCGGGCTCGGAACTCTATGTGGAGGTCGGGCCGGGTAAGGTGCTCACCGGCCTGATGCGGCAGACCGATCGGGCGCTGACGTGTGTGAATGTCGAAGACGAGGCGTCGCTGGCAAGAGCGCTGGAGAAGCTTTCATCCGCCTGATCCGCGTCCGCCGCGTTGGTCCGTGGCGAAGCTCCTAGAACGGAGAGAACGTCAGACTTTTGTCTTTCTTCTCCACCCAGATGCGAGCCTTGGCGCCCACCCGCTCGTTGACCGTGACCTCGACCACCACGCCGCTGCCGCCGCCGGGCGGGCTGTCCGCGCCTTCGATACGGAAGCTGCGGATCAGGCCCCACTCGCCTCCGGGACCCCAGTCGCGGTAGAAATCTTCATACGGGTAGCTCGTATGTCGCTCCTGGTGCTGTTTCCACTCCGGGTCGGCCAGCCAGATGCCGTACGCGGTCTCGTAATCGCGCTGCTGGAGCGCACTCATGAAGCGCGACACCACGCGCTCTTCCGGCCAGTTGCGATAGCTGTACGCCACCGCTGCCAGTACGCCCACCAGCACGACACCGCCCAGCGCCACGAGGGCGCGCCGGCGCTCCCGCCGCGGGTCGTACTCGGGAGCGTTGAGCAAGGACATGGCAGAGGATATGGTACGAGGAATTGTCGAATTGCGGAACTCCATGCCCTGCCGACGATTCGACAATCCTCACAGCGTTCTCTTGAACAGCAGCACCGCTCCTGTGGTCATGATGCCGGTGAACACGATCAGGAAGGCCAAGTCTCCCCAGATGGCCGCGAATCCAGCCTCTTTCAGCAGGACGGATTTGAAGCCGTGCACCGCGTAGGTGAAAGGGTCGATCCAGGCGATGGTCTTCAGCCATCCCGGGAAGGAGTCGATGGGATAGATGGCGCCGGAAGGGAAAAACAGCAGCGTGTTCAGGATGCCGAAGGTGGCCCGTGGCACCAGTGGGTCCTCTACCCGCGCCATGAAGCAGAACATCATGGAGATGAAAGCGAACGACGTGGCCGCGATCAGCACCAGCAGCCAGAACATGGTCACTGGCCGGAACGCAGTGCCCACGCCCGCCAGCAGCGACCCCAGGACGGTTAGCACGATCCCCGCAATGATGGCCTTGAACGCGCCCGCCAGGTTGAAGCCGAACACCAGCTCGAGCTTGGAGATAGGCGTGACCAGGTAGCCCTCGTGCACGCCGCGCGCCTTGTCGTCGATATACACGATGCCGCCGCCGATCATCACGCTGACGAACATGGAGAGCGTGATGGAACCCGGCAGCAGATATTTCATGTATTCCATGTACGGATAGAGTTCGACCAGTTCGAGGGTGATGCGCCCTACTAGGCGCGATTCCACCTCCGGCTGGTTCAGAGCCGCCACCAACTCCTGCAATTTTCCCGAAAGCGCGCCGCTCATGAAGTTGTCGGTGTTGTCCACCACCAGGGCGACCTGCGGCCGGTTCTGCTCGTACACACGGCGGGAATACTGCGGCGGGATGATGAGCGCCGCCTCCACCTTTCCGTTGCGCACATCCTCTACCGCCTGCTTCTCGTCGGTGTAATAGATGGGCTCGAAGGTCTTCGCGGTAGCACGGACGGAATCAAAAGCTTCGCGAATCTTCACCGCCTGGGGTCCGCCATCCTGGTCCACCACGGCGATGCGGGCGCCCTGGATCTTTCCGCCGAACGCGTTTCCCAGCACGATGAGCTGGATGAGCGGAAAAACCATGGCCACCATCATGAGAGCGGGAGAGCGCACGAACTTGCGCAGGTCGCGCTCCACCAGAGCCAGGACGCGATTCATGACATGACCCTCCTCACCGGAAGATGGCTCCCGTGTAGGCGTAGGCTTTCACCGCCTCGTCGCGGAGCTGGCGGCCGGTGTAGTGCACGAAGACGTCATCCAGCGTGGTGTGCTGCACGGAAAGCGATTTCACCTCCACCCCTTCCGCCAGCGTCATGCCCACCAGCTCCGTCGTCGTCAGCGAACCTTCGTCCGAATGGATGCGGAAGAAGCCGCCGCCTTCGTGATGCACCGAGTGCACCTTGCCCAGTTTTTCCAGGCGCTGCTCAAAGTTCTCGGGCATGTGACTGAACTGCACCTCGATGACGTCCGAGCCGGGCACGCTGTCTTTCAGCTGCTGGGGCGTGTCGAGCGCCACTAGCTTGCCGCGGTCCACGATGGCGATGCGGTCACAAAGCCGGTCGGCTTCGTCCATGTAGTGTGTGGTCAGCAGCACCGTGAGGTTCTGCTCTTCCTTGATGCGGGTAATCATTTCCCAGACCGCCACGCGCGACACCGGGTCGAGGCCGGTAGTGGGCTCGTCGAGAAAAAAGATCTTGGGACGATGCACCAGCCCGCGGGCGATCTCCAGCCGCCGCCGCATGCCGCCGGAAAGGTTCTTGGCCGCGTGGTGGCGCCACTTGGTGAGGTCCACCAGCTCCAGCAGCTCCTCGATGGAGCGCCGCCGCTCCTCCGCGGGCACGCCGTAGAGCTTGGCGTAGATGCTGAGGTTTTCTTCCACCGTCAGGTCGATGTCGCTGGTGGAAGCCTGCGGGATGACTCCGATCAGCCGCCGCGCCTGGTTGGCCTTCTTGCCCACGTCATAGCCGCCCACCCTCGCCGAACCGGAAGTGATGGGCAACAGCGTGGTCATCATGCGGATGAGGGTGGACTTGCCTGCACCATTCGGACCCAGCAGGCCGAAAATCTCACCCTCGCCCACCGAGAACGTCACGTCATCGACGGCCGCGAAGTCACCGTATTTCTTGACGATGTGCTCCACCTCGATGGCCGGAGGACCACTAACCCCGCCGTTCGGCTTGCCGTTGCGCGGTTTGACGAAGGTGTTCATTGGCGCGCCATGCTGCGACCGGGCAGCTTGTCGGCGGGGACCAGCACCTCGGCGGTCATGCCCGGTACCAGCGTCTTGCGGGAGTTGTCCACGCGAACCTTCAGCACCACCGTCCTGATGTCGCGCTTGGAACGGCTGACGTCGCGCTGGGTGGCAAAGTCGCTCTCCGTAGACTTGAAAATCACCCGGCCTTCGACCGTTTCACCCGAAGGCAGCCGGACCTTGAGCATGTCCCCGATGCCGATGCGCGTGGCCTGGGTTTCCGGCAGGCCGGCGCGCACCCAGGTGTCATTCAGATCCACGACGGTGACGATGGGCTGGCCGGCAGCCACCACTTCCCCTTCACGGGCTACCCGCACGGAGACCGTTCCGTCGAGCGGCGCGGTCACGCGCGTGTAGCCCAGGCGCGTGCGTGTTTCCAGAGCCTGGGCCGCGGCCTGCTCCGCCTGCGCGCGGGTGGCATAGACGGTCGAGGTGGCGGCGTGAGCCTCGTGTGTGCGCGCCTGGGCCGCGTTCACCTCCGCCTGAGCGGCGCGCACCTGGTCCTCGAGCGACGCCATCCGCGCCTGCGCCGCTTTCAGCGCCTGCACGGAACGATCGCGGTCCTGCTCGGAGGCGACTCCGGCGTTCGCCAGGGCCACGATGCGTTCGTTGTCCAGGCGTACGCGTTCCAGGTCGGCGCGGGCCTCCGCCAGTTGCGCCCGGGCCGCGTCCAGTTGCGCCTGGGCCGCGCGTACGGCGCTCGAGGTCTCGCCCGAAGCCAGCTCCTCGCGCGCCCGCGATGCGGAAACCTGAGAGCGCATGCTGGCCGTGCCGGCTTCGAAGGCGCGAAGCTGGGCTTCCAGTTCCGCGGTGTCGAGTTGCGCGATCAGGTCGCCCGCTTTGACCTCCGTACCTTCGTCCACGGGCAGCTTCTCAATGCGTCCACCGATGCGCGCGCTCACCACCACCTGGTTGGAGTCCACGGTGCCGATCAGCACCAGATCGCGGGAGCGCTCGACCGTCAGGAAGTAGTAGACGATGGCGGCGATCATCAGGCCGCCCATGGCGATACCGAATTTCTTGGCGGCGTTCACGATGCGTCGCTCCTTTGGCCGATCGACACCGGCGCCTCACGGGGCGCGGTGAACAGCGCCGCGGCCACAAAGTCGAGCACGGCGGCGCGCCGCGTCGCCACCTGCTCCGGCTCCAGCGGATCCCCGCCCAGCAACAGGCGCAGCATCGGCAGGCTGCTGAAATAGAAGACGTTCATGGCAATGATGGAGAAAAAGAAATGCAGGGGATGGACGCGACGGAAGTCGCCGCGCCCGATGCCGTCGGCGAATAACAGCACCAGCCTCTGCTTCAGCGGGGCGAGGTAACGCTCATAGATCCTCTGGATGTGGGGCGAACCGCTACGCCCGGCGCGCATCAGTTCCCGCTGCACCACGCGCGGATAGATGGGCGACGCCGCAATGTAGTCAAAATGTGTCCCCGCCAGGGCAAGGATCATTTCCCGCGGAGGCAAGTCCTTCTCCAGAACGCCTTGCAGGCGTTCGGCAAGACCAGAAAACACGTGCTCCAGGGTGGCGCCGTAGAGAGCTTCCTTGTCGTGAAAGTAGTAGTAGAGCAGCGCCTTGTTGACGCGGGCGGCGCGGGCAATGTGGTCGATGCGGGCGCCGGCCAACCCTTCCTGGGCAAACTCCTCCAGAGCCGCCTTGAGGATGGCAGCGCGGGTCTGTTCGGAGTCGCCGCGGCGGCCGGGTCGGGCCGGGCGGCGGCGGGCGGGGTGTGCGCGAAGCGTCATTTAATTAACCAGTTAGTTAGATTATAGCCCAAGGGAAGAGGTTGCAAGCTTTTTGCTCTTCCCTTCTTGAAAAATCACGAGGACGCCTGCTCCGTGTGCCCTACTCGCGGTAGAGATACGCGCCTGCCAGCGCTGCCAGCTGGAGTTCTCCGAGGCCCCACACCGCGCCCATCACCAGCGTGCTCGCTGGATAGAGGCCGTAGGGGGCGATACCCAGGAGCGAAAAGGCGTAAGTGAAGAACCACAGGGCCAGGCCGGCGAGCGCCGCGGTGCGGGGCCCGGGACCGAAGCGGGGACGAATGGCGGTGTACAACCAGACCAGGCTTATACCCACGCCAAAGCGCATCCCAAGATGCAGCAACGCAGTGCCCAGGCCGAGTTGGACATTCAGCCGTTCGAGCAGCGCGCGCACGTCTCCGGCAAGAAAGAAGTGCGCCAGCAGAAGACCGCTGACATTGCTGATCAGTCCGGCCACCAGGCCGCCCAGAAGAACGCGCTTGGTGTTGATTCCGGCCACGCTTGCCTCCCCCTCAGCGGCTGTAGCGGTTCTGCTTCTTTTCGGCGTGACGTTCCAGGCCGAGTTCGATCAGGCGGTTGATGAGGTCCGCATAGGTCAGTCCGGTGGCCGCCCACAGTTTGGGATACATGCTGATGGAGGTGAACCCCGGCATGGTGTTGATCTCGTTGACGTAGATCTTGCCGCTCTTCGGGTCCATGAGGAAATCCACGCGCGCCAGGCCGGCGCAATCCACGGCGCGGAAGGCGCGCACCGCCAGTTGCTGCACCTGCTTCTGCTGGCGCTTGGAGATACGCGCCGGGATAAGCAGCTCCGAGCCTTCATCGAGATACTTGGCGTCGTAGTCGTAGAACTCCTTGGCGGGCACGATCTCACCGGCGATGGAGGCTTCGGGATGGTCGTTGCCCAGCACCGAGCACTCGATCTCCCGCGCCTTGCCCTTCTTCCCGCCCACGCCCTGCTCGACGATGATCTTGCGATCGAACGAGCCGGCCAGGTCGATGGCCCCCTTGAGTTCGGCGGCGCTGTGCACCTTGGAGATGCCCACCGAGGAGCCCAGATTCGCCGGCTTCACAAACATCGGATACTTGAGCCGCTTTTCGATGATGCGGTGCACGTGGTTGGGGGCGCGCTCCCAGTCGCCGCGCAGCAGGGTGACGTGACGCACAATCGGCAGCTTGGCCGCGGCGAACAGGCGCTTCATCACGTCCTTGTCCATGCCACAGGCCGAACCCACCACGCCGGCGCCCACGTAGGGGATATCCGCCAGTTCGAGCAGGCCTTGCACCGTTCCGTCCTCGCCGAACGTGCCGTGCAGCACGGGAAAGATGACGTCCACGCTGACGGCGTGTGCGGCGGCGCGCGCCGCCGGCGCATCGCTCTCGAAAGGGACCAGCGAACTCGGCCTTTCGCCCGGCACGGGAGGCACGATGACGCCTTCGCCCTTGGCCAGCACTGCCGCCGGCGCAGTGGCTGCAGGATCGCCCGCGCGCAAGTGCCGCTCCTCGCCCGTGGTTGCGTGGCTGCGCAGCAGGCGCTCGGCATGCGCCGCCGCCACCCACCGGCCTTCCTTGGTGATGCCGATGGGCACGACCTCGTACTTCTCCTTGTCGATGGCTTCGATCACCGAGGCGGCGGAGAGAAGCGAGACCTCATGCTCGCCGCTGCGACCTCCGAATAGAACTCCCACACGCAGTTTTTTCATGACACGAAGAGTGTGAAAGGGTTAGCGGCTCTCGTCAACCCAGGTTCTTCGATTGTCATCCCGACCCGCCGAAGAGGCGCAGATGCGCCTAAGGCCGACGCTGCTTCTCAAAGATCTCTCGCACGCGCTCGAGCGTGTCGATCTCTCCCGCAGACTTGTCGTTGCGGATGCGCAGGATGCGCGGAAAGCGCAACGCGTAGCCGCTCTCGTGCCGGTCGGAGCGCATCACGGCGTTGAAGGCGACTTCCAGCACCATCTTCGGCTCCACCTGCCGCCGCCGGCCTTCATCCGTCAGCGTGTGCTCCACGAACCATTGCGTCAGCTCGGCAATTTCGCCGTCGGTCAAGCCGGAGTACGCCTTGCCGACGTTGAGCAGCCGCTCGCCGTCGCGCACCGCGAAGGTGACGTCACTCAATACGCCGGCGCGCTTGCCGTGGCCGTACTCGGCGGCGGTGACCACTACGTCGAGCGTGGCCAACTCGCGCTTCAGCTTGAGCCACCACCTGCCGCGGCTGCCCGGTTTGTAGGGCGATTCCGGGTCCTTGATCATCAAGCCTTCGTTGCCGCGGGCCAGCGCCTGCTCGAAGAGTTCATTGAGTTGCGGCGGTGTTTCCGCCTTCCACTGCGGAGCGCGCAGCAGGCCTCCCATCGGCTCGCCTTCGGCGGCGAAGTCCAGCTTGCCTTGACCCTCGCGGACGCGAGGCGCGGGCGCGGTCTGGCGCCGGGCGAACAGGCCGTCCAGGAGCAGCGCTCGTTCGCGCAGCGGGCGGTCGAGCAGCAGCTCGTCGCCCGCGTACAGCACATCGAACGCAACGTAGGCCACGGGAATGCTGCGCATGAGTTCGTCCCCGACCTTCTTGCGGCCCAGCCGCTTCTGGAGTTCCGCGAACGGCAGCGCGCGCTGTGCGGTCGCATCCCAGGCTACGATCTCGCCATCCAGCACCACCTCGCCGGGAAACTCGGCCAGAGGCTCCTCGAGTTCAGGAAATGATGCCGTGACGTCATCCCTCGTGCGCGAGAACAGGCGGGCGCGGCGTGGCAATCCTCCCGCATGCGCCTGTGCGCGGATACCGTCGTACTTGTCCTCCACCACGGCCGCGGCGATGTACTCGAAGGCTTCCTCCGCCGACGCCACCGGGCTGGCCAGCATGAAGCCGAGCGGATGAAACAGGCGCATCGCGGCCGAGCCCAGGCGGCTGCCGGCGGCCAGACGCAGGGTTTCGCCAACGTCGCCCAACATCATGTTGGCGCGCCGGACGTCTTCCAGCGGCGCGTCATAGGCTTTCGCAATGGCTTCCTCCACCAGGCTCTCTTTCAGCCCGATGCGCAGGTCGCCGGTGATGATCTTGACGATGTACTTGGCCTCAACGGCTGTCGCCCGTCGCAGCAGCTCGTGAATCAATTTGGTTTTGGCGGCCTTACCACTCGCCCGGGCTGCTGCAAGAAAAACCTCTGCCGTGTCCATCACGTTGAGCGTGCTCTCAGCCGGGGCTGCGCCGGCAAGCAGTTCCTCTGCCGCGGCGCCGGCATCGCCGGAGCGGCGGTAGGCCGCGCTCATCTCCCCCTCGCTCTTGCCGGTGAGTTCCTGCAGCACGCCCCAAAGCATCGCGCCGCCGATCTGCAGCGTCATTTCGCTCGACACCGGGAAGACGTGGCCGGAGAAGAAAATGGCTGAGGCCGCGGCTTCCTCCACGCTGCGCGACTTCAGGTAGTCCGCCAGGATTTCGAGCTTTTGCGTCTTCTTGGCGGTGGAGGCGAGGGCCTCGGCGGCAGTGGCCAGAGATTGCATGCCGAACAGAATCGCTTCGCGCGGCGGCTCGCGCTACAGGATCTTCTTCCCGAACACGCTCAGCGCCAGTTCCACCGCCAGGTCGGCGGTGCGGTTGTGTTCGTCGATGACCGGGTTGACCTCGACGATCTCGAAGCTGGTCATGCGGCCGTGGTCGGCGATGATCTCCATGGCCAGGTGCGCCTCGCGATAGGTGGCGCCGCCGCGCACCGGGGTGCCCACGCCGGGCGCATCCTCGGGATCGATCCAGTCCATATCCAAGGAGACGTGATAGCCCGCGGTGCCGCGGCCCGCCATGCGCAGCGCCTCTTCGATCACGGTACGCATGCCGCGTTCGTCGATGTCGCGCATGGTGAAGACCTCGACGCCGGCCTTGCGCACGTTCTCCTTCTCCACCACGTCGATATCGCGCACTCCCACCAGCACGCAGTTTTCCGGCGCGACCTTGGGCGAGAAGCCGAGGATATTGGCCATCTCCGCCGGGCCCAGCCCCATGATGGCCGCCAGCGGCATGCCGTGGACGTTCCCGCTGGGCGAAGTCTCGGGTGTATTGATGTCAGTATGCGCGTCGATCCACAGCAAGCCGATCTTCTGGTTCTGCCGCCGGTAGAACTCCGCTACACCCGCTACGGTGCCGGCCGCCACCGAGTGGTCGCCGCCCAGCACCAGGGGCGTCTTCCCTGCTTCCATCGTCTTCAGGACCAGTTCGGCGTGCTTGGTACAGGTGGCCGTGATCTCTTTCAAGTACTTGGCGCGGGGGTCGCGCTCTTTCTTCTGCTCGGGGATGGCGACGGCGATATTGCCGGCGTCTTCGACGACGTGGCCCAGAGCTTCCAGCCGGGCCTCCAGTCCGGCCACGCGCACCGCCGATGGCCCCATGTCCACGCCCCGGCGCGATTGCCCCAAGTCCAGCGGCACGCCGATGACGCGAATCTTCTTGGAAATGATGCCCGGTGCCGCCGTGCTGACTTCTGGTGTCGCCATGACTCCTCTCGATTCGGACGGGTTCAAGGATAGAGACGATTCAGCATGCGCGGGAACGGAATGGTCTCCCGCACGTGCTCCAATCCGCAGATCCACGCCACCACGCGCTCGATGCCCATGCCGAAGCCGCCGTGCGGCACGCCACCGTACCTGCGCAGGTCGAGATACCACTTGAATGCCGACTCCGGCAGTGCGTGCTCGTGGATGCGCTTCAACAGCAGTTCGTGGGAGCCGATGCGCTGCGACCCTCCGATTATCTCGCCGTAACCCTCCGGCGCCAGCACATCCACGCACAGTGCCAGTTCCGGCCGCTGCGGGTCGGGCTCCATGTAGAACGCTTTCACCTGCGCCGGATAGCGATGCACCATCACCGGCCGTTCGAACTGCGCGGAGAGATAGGTCTCGTCCGGCGAGCCCAGATCGCCTCCCCATTCGAAGCGCTGCTCCAACGCGCCCTTGGCGTGACCTTCCTGCAACTTGGCCACGGCCTCGTCATAGGTGAGCCGCGGGAAGGGGACATCGATCTTCTCCAGCGGTTCGAGCTTCCGCCCGATCACTTCCAGGTCCGCCCGCCGCCGCTCCAGGCATCGCTTCACGATGAAGGTGATGAACTCTTCCGCCAGTTGCATCAGGTCGTCGAGAGTGGCGTAGGCGACTTCCGGCTCCACCATCCAGAATTCCGTCAGGTGGCGCCGCGTCTTCGATTTCTCCGCCCGGAACGTGGGGCCGAACGAGTACACCTTTCCCAGCGCCATGGCCGTGGCTTCGATGTAAAGCTGGCCGGACTGCGTGAGGAACGCCTCCTCGTCGAAGTAGTTCACCGGAAACAGCGTGGTGGTGCCCTCGCAGGCCGCGGGCGTGAGGATGGGCGGGTCGGTGAGCGTGAAGCCGCGCTCGTCGAAGAAGTCGCGCGCCGCTTTGATGATCTCCGCCCGCACCCGCAGGATGGCGCACTGCCGCGGCGTCCGCACCCACAGGTGGCGGTGGTCCATCAGGAACTCGACCCCGTGCTCCTTGAGCGAGATAGGGTAAGGGTCGGACTCGGGGACACGCTGCACCACCTCGATCTCGGCCACGTCGATCTCGTAGCCGCCGGGGGCGCGCTTGTCGGCCCGCACCTTGCCGCGCACGATCACGCTCGACTCCTGCGTCAGGCTCTTGACCGCCTCGAACACTTCGGGGGATACGGCGTTCTTCGCCACCACACCCTGCAGCAGCCCGGTGCCGTCGCGGAAGATGGGAAACAGCAGCTTGCCGCTCTCCCGCAGGTTGTAGAGCCAGCCGCGAATGGTCACGACCTCGCCGTCGTGGCGGCCGATCTGCACGATGCTGGTGAGCGGTGCCTGCATGGTTGGTTTTGCCTGCGCTTCGGTTGTCATTGCTTCTTATGTGCTCGTCCCTGCCTCCTCCAGCTTGCGGAACGACGATGCCATGCTCTCGGGAATGCCCGTCTTGCCTTCGCCCTCGATCTCCATCAGCAGCGGCGGCGCTTGCGGCGCCGAGCGCAGCAGCGCCATGGCCTGATTCCAGTCCACCGACCCTTCGCCCGGCCAGAGGTGCGAATCGCGGTCGCCGCCATTGTCGTGCACGTGGGTGGACTGGATGCGCGACTTCAGCATCTCGAAGGCCGCCTCCACGCCCCCCGCAAGGTGCGCGTGGCCCACGTCGAAGCACACGCCCAAGTCATCGAAGTGTCCCGCAGTCAGGAACTCCAGCAGGCGCGCCGGTGTAGAGAGCTCGTTGGGGATGTTCTCCACCAGCAGGGTCACGCCCAGGGGCTTGGCAAAAGCGCGCAAATGCTCCAGGGAGCTCAGCCCGGCTTCGAACTTGTGCCCGTCGTAGGCCTCGCCGCCCATTCCCATGTGCTGCACCAGGAAGCGGAACGGTACCTGCTCGGCCACTTCCAGCGCTCTCTTGATCTCATCCATGGCCTCGATGCGGCGCTTCCGGTCCGGGTCCGCCGGATTGATGGGTGGCGCTCCCGAGCGTCCCCACTCGTAATCGTTAAACATGGGCGAATGCATGGAGTTCAGCGGCACCCCGCTGGTCTTGAACCAGGCGGCAATCTCGCGCACATGGGCGCGATTGGTGTAATCCAGGTGGCCGCGCGCGCAGAAGATCTCGATGGCCTGAGCGCCGCCGCGTACCAGGCTGTCCAGCAGGCCAGGGTGCAGCCGCTGGGTCACGTAGACATAGGTGGACATCGCTCGGCGCATCAGTAGCCCACCGCCTTTCCGTTATTGCGGATGTCGCTGGCGCCCAGCCGCTCGCCGCTGGCGAGGTCGATGGCAATGCACTCGCCGTCGCTCCAGTAGCCCGACGTGTACACCGGGTCCTTCTCCATGAACTTGTGTCCGCGCTCCGCCAGCAGCTTCCGCGTATCCGCGGAAAAACCGGTGCGCTCAAGGTAGATCGCATCCGGCAGCCACTGATGATGGAAGCGCGGCGCGTTCACCGCTTCCTGGATGTTCAGTCCGTAGTCCACCACGCCCATCAGGATGTTGGCCACGGTGGTGGTGATGCGCGGCCCGCCCGGCGAGCCGAGCACCAGGAACAGCTTGCCGTCCTTCAGCACCATGGTCGGCGTCATGGCGGAAAGCGGCCGCTTGCCCGGGCCGATGGCGTTGGCTTCCCCCTGCATCAGCCCGAACAGGTTGGGTGTGCCGGGCTTGGAAGCAAAGTCATCCATCTGATCGTTCAGCAGAAAGCCCAGACCCTCTGCCGTCACTCGCGACCCGAGTGAATCATTCAGCGTCGTTGTGACGCTGACGGCATTGCCCTCCGGATCGACCACGGAATAGTGCGTGGTGTGGGTGCGCTCGGGAAGGAGTGCGGGCGCAGCGGCCACGCGGTCCAGTTCCTGAAAAACGCCCGCCGGCCGCTTCAGGCCGGCGCTCGCGCTGGCGTGCGCCGGGTTCACCGACTCGCGCCACGCCGCCGCGTAGCGCTTATCGAGGAGCTGGGCCACCGGCAGGGCGGAAAAATCCGGATCGCCCAGGAGCTGGGCACGATCGAAGAACGCCCGCCGGAAGGCTTCTACCGTCAGGTGGATGGAATCGGCCGACCGGCTGCCGAGCTTCGCCAGGTCGTAGCCTTCCAGCACGTTCAGCGCTTCGATCAGCACGATTCCGCCCGACGACGGCGGCGGCGCGCTGACGATCTCATATCCGCGATACCAGCCTCGCACCGGCTCGCGTTCCTTCACCTCATACGCGGCCAGGTCTTCGAGCGTGATCAATCCGCCGCCTTTTTCCAGAGCCGTCACCAGCTCGCGCGCCATCGCGCCGCGGTATAAGTCTTCCGGGTAGGCCGCGATACGCTCCAGCGTGCGGGCCAGCTCGGGCTGGCGGAAGACTTCGCCCGCCCGGTACAGGTTCCCGTCGCGCAGGAAGATGCGCCGCGACTCGGCGAAGCGCGCAAGGTTCTCCTGGTCTTCTCTCAGGTCCTCCGCGTCTTCATAGCTGAGCGCGAAGCCCTCACGCGCCAGCCGGATGGCCGGCTCCATCACCTTCTTCAGCGGCAGCCTGCCCCACTTCTTCTGCGCGTACGCCAGACCTTTGACCGAACCGGGTACTGCGATCGCGCGATAGCCCACGACCGATGCGTCTTTGATGACGTTCCCCTGCGCGTCCAGATACATGTCCCGCTGTGCCCGGCCGGGCGCTTTCTCGCGGAAGTCGAGGAAGTGCGTCTTGCCGTCCGCCCATCGCAGCAGCATGAATCCGCCGCCGCCCAGGTTGCCCGCCTGCGGATGTACTACGGCCAGCGCAAACCCGGTGGCCACGGCCGCATCCACCGCGTTGCCACCCGCCTGCATCATCTCCACACCCGCTTGCGAGGCCGCCTCGTGGACGCTCGCCACCATCGCCTTGGGGGCGTGCACCGGGCTTCTGCCGGCTCCGCTCGCACTCGCAGAAAATGCCGCGCAAACCGCAGCAACCGCCAGCAGTATCAATGACTTACGATGGATTGGCATGGGGGCTCCGGAAGGCCCTACGGAGTGAGGCCCGCCGCACCGGCAAGCTACCGAGGCTAGCCCAGCGGCTGGCAAGAGTCAAATCGTGCCGGCGATGGGAGGTTCTCCGTCCTGACTCCGATTCTGCAGACCGTTGAGCCAGCCTGGAAGCCGGCATCGAAACATATCGGGCGCTCCTTAGGGCTGCTTTGGCTGCTCGTCTTTTGGTTGCTCGTCCGCCATCTTCCACACGCCCTTGATGCGCACCGTATTCATCTTCAGGGGTTCCTTCGCGCTCGCGGTTTCGGCCTCGACCACGGCGGTGTCGCCGTTCTCGGTCACGCGCGTGATCCTCAAGTCCCACGGAAACATCTTGCTCAGGATGTCCAGCGCGAACTCGCCGAAGGGGCCTTCCATATCCTTCATGCGTTCCGGGTTCTCGCTGAGCGCCTTCATCTTGGCGACGTCCTTTTCGTGGATCGCATCCACGAACGCCAGCACCAGCTTGCCGGGCCCGGAAGCGGCAGCAGCGAGTTGCTCGGGCGTAGGCGGATCGCGCGGCTTCGCCGGCTGTTCCTCGCCGCCCTCCTGTCCTACCTTCCACTCGGAGTTGATCCGGAGGGCGTGGAGCTTCACGGTCTCTTTCCCGGTCTTGCTCCTCTTCATGGCAACGACTTCCGCCGTGTCGCCCTTCTCGGTTACTTCCACCACTTTCATGCCTAGCGGGAACGTGGCCTTCGCCATCTTCAGGATCATGGTGCCGTCAGGCCCGTCGAGTTGCGCAGCCATCTGCGGAGTTACCAGCTTCTTGAGCGCCACCTTGTTGCCGAGCCGGGCCGCACTCATGAACGCAGTGGCGACTTTTCCCGGGCCGCTCAACGCCGCCTTGGCCCCCTCATACGTGGGCGGAGGCTTGCGCAGCACCGTGGCCCGAAAGGTCGCCTGATAGTAGTACTCGGTGCCCATGAAGTCGTCGCCTTCTTTCATCAACAGCTTGCCCGACACGGCGTCCTTGTCGAACGTTTCCGGCAAGAAGTAATGCATACCGGATGCCGAAAGCGAGGCCCCACCCCCACGCTTGGCGAATTCCGTGTGGTAGAACTGGCCTCCCTTGGGCTCACCGTCGGCGCCGATCTCCACCTCCACTGCGTGCACTTTGCCCTCGTCCGCCAGCGATTGCATGCCGAACCCCGCCAGCAAGACGTCTTCCGGGATCGGCGCGTCACTCAGCACGATAGAGAGCTTCTCTGGATCGCCGGGAAATTCCCGGCGTCCGACCACATAGGCGTAGCCCAGCTTCGACGCCTGCTCGCTTACGGTGAACTCGCCGCTGGCCGTGCCCGGCTTCTGAGCGGCGATCGCCGCCTTGTCGGCATCGCTGAGACTCAATGGATACGGCGCCACGGCCGCGCGGAACGTCACGTCGAACTCGAAACGATCCCCGAAGAAGCTGCCTTCCTCTTCGGTGAACAAGCGACCCGCCACGGCCTTGCCGTCGGACACCTGCGGCTCGAACTTGTAGTCGGAGCCCGCCGGTACATATCCATCGTCGATAGAAGGATCAAGGATCGTCCCGCCCACAGTGTCGTTATCCGAAGTGATGGAAACCTCCAGGGCGTGCAGCTTGCCTTCCTTGGCCAATTTCCTCAGCGCGTTGGACCCCATGTTGAGCGGAGGGATGGGCACGTCGCTCAGAATGACGTGAACGAATTCCTGTTCGTCTTCCGGGCTGTTCTTGGATATCTGGGCGTAGGCGTAGTTGAGCTGCGTCTTCTGGCCGTTCACCGTCAGCGTGCCGCTGGCCTTGCCCTCTTCCTGGCCCAAGGCAGCCACCATCGGCACGACCAACAGGAGAGAAACGCAGAACCGTCCGCGCAGCTTCACCGTTCACCTCCGGAGTGACAAGGGGGAAAGGTACGCTAGCGGATGGTCTCGGTCAATCCGCAATCGGATGCACTAGCTAGAGCGCCTCGCGCGCCTCGCCCAACGGCACGTCGATTTCCAGGCGGCGCTTGCCGCGATAGACGGCCACGCGCACTGTGTCGCCAGCCTTGCGGTTGTTCATGACCCGCGCGATGTCACCCTGGTCGATGACCTCTTCGCCGTCGATGCCCACGATCAAATCGCCACCCACCATGATGGGCATATTGCCCAGGTAGGCCCGACGCGTTCCACCCTTGAGTCCGGCTCGCTCGGCGGGTCCTCCCGGCACCACTTGCAGAATAAGCACCCCAGCATCCGCGGGCAGGCCCATCTCCGCCGCCAGTTCCGGCCCGATGGGCAAGGTGCGAATGCCGAGCACCGGGCGCCGCACTCGCCCGAAGGTCACCAGGTCATTCAGCACCGCTTTGGCTACGTTGATGGGGATAGCAAAGCCGATGCCCGCGCTCTGGCCCACCTGGCTCAGGATGAAGGTGTTGATGCCGATCACCTCGCCTTGCGAGTTCAACAGCGGCCCGCCCGAGTTCCCCGGATTGATGGCGGCGTCGGTCTGGATGGCTTCATCGATGAACAGGCCGGGCTCCGGCCCCCGCACCGGGCGCACCGCGCTGACGATGCCGCGTGTCATCGTCCCGCTCAGGCCGAAGGGGTTGCCGATGGCGTACACCTTCTGTCCCACCACCAGAGCCCGCGAATCTCCCAGGGTTGCCGCCTTCAAGTCTTCCGCCGCCGGAATCTGGATGACCGCCAGGTCATTCGGCCGGTCGAATCCGATCACCTGGGCGCGGAACTTGCGCTTGTCCGCGAGCGTCACCTCCAGTTGACGCGCGTTCTGCACCACGTGATAGTTCGTCAGGATGTGTCCCTGCTTGTCCAGGAGGAATCCCGAGCCCTGGCCCTGCTCCGGCACCGGCCCGTAGAAAAAGTCGAAGGCCACCGTGGTGGAAGTGATGTTCACCACCGACGGCAGGGCCTTGCGATAGACCTGGATGTTGGTCTGCTCGTCGGCGTCGAGCGCCGGCGCCGCAGCCGCCTCCGTGATTTCCAGGCTTGCCGGACGAATGGCGCCTTCCTCGGACGCCGCGCGCCGCGCGGCACCGCGATAGTGGGTGGTCAGGTAATAGAAGCTGGCTGCCAGCAGCAGCGCCAGCATGATCGGTCTGAGGGATTTCATGGAGGTACCTCGGTCCGTGCTGTGCGATGAATGGACGATTCCGCCAAGTAGAGGATAGCGCGTGGCGATGCGTCGTGCAGCCGCTTCTATCGACTTACGATTCCCTTCGCGCGCTCGCTTCTCATTCTTGCCTTTTTCATCTTTCCTTTTGCATTCCGCCGGCCTCCGAGCCTCTGTTCCTCAGTGGCGATCTCGAGCAACTCGGCAAAAACCTTCTCCACCTGGTGGTCCGTCTGTGCCAGCGTCCCGGAGTTGTCGATGACGTAGTCCGCCCTCGCGACCTTCTCTTTGTCCGGCATCTGCGCGGCCAGACGCCGGGCGGCTTCCGCCCGTCCGGCCTCCACTCCGAGCGGATAGCGCGCCGCGAAGCGCTCCACTTTCTGCGCCTGCCGGCAAGTCACCACCACCAGCTTGTCGAAGCGAGGGGCCGCACCGGCCTCCAGGATCAGCGCCGCCTCCACCACCGCCAGAGCCTGCGGCTCTTCCCGTTGCAGTTCGTCCATCCAAGCATCCTGAAGCGCAATCACCGCCGGATGCACGATGCGGTTCAGCTCCGCGATGCGTCTTCCGCCGAAGGCAGCATCGGCCAGTTTCTTGCGGTCAATAGTCTTGTCGGAGGCCAGGATCTCGGGGCCGAAATGGCGCACGATCTCCTGGTAGACAGGGAGGCCCGGCCGCATGAGTTCGTGCACCAGGCGATCGGCGTCCAGCACTCTTGCGCCCCGCCGCGCCAGCATCTCCGCCACCGTCGATTTGCCGCTGGAGAGCCCGCCGGTCAGTCCCACCCGCAGCACGAGCTACTCCGCCACGGTCGCGGCCACGCGCGCCCCGCGCCGCAGCTTGGCCGCGCGCAGCGTGTTCTGCATCAGAAGCGCGATGGTCAGCGGGCCCACGCCGCCGGGCACCGGCGTGAGCTTGCCCGCCACTTCGACCACTTCGGGATGCACGTCGCCCATCAGGGTCGAGCCCTTCTCTGCGAACGTCTTCTCGCGCTTCTCATTGCCCTTGAAGAACCTCTCGAACTCGGCGCGGTCGGTGATTTTGTTCATGCCCACGTCGATGACCGTCGCGCCGGGCTTCACAAAATCCCGCGTGACCAACCCGGCCTTGCCGATGGCGGCAATCAGGATGTCGGCGCGGCGGCAGACGCCCGCCAGGTCCCGCGTCTTGGAGTGGCAAACCGTGACCGTCGCGTGGGAGTTGAGCAGCAGCATGGCCATGGGCTTGCCGACAATGTCGCTGCGCCCCACCACCACCGCTTCGGCGCCCGCGATCTCCACTCCGCTGCGCCGCAGCATTTCCATGATGCCCAGCGGCGTGCACGGCGCCAGGCCCGGCCGCTGCGTCGAGAGGAACCCCACGTTCATGGGATGAAAGCCGTCTACGTCCTTGGCAGGGTCTACCGCCAGCAGCACTTTCTTGGAATCGACCTGCTTGGGCAGCGGCAACTGCACCAGGATGCCGTCGATCTCCTCGCGCTGGTTCAGGTCCTCCACCAGCGCCAGCATCTCCCGCGTAGTCACCGTTTCCGGCGGCGTGATCCGTTCGCTGTAGATGCTCAGTTCTTCGCACGCCTTGATCTTGCTGCGGACGTAAATCTCCGATGCCGGGTTGTTTCCCACCAGCACCGCCGCCAGTCCGGGCTGCAGCCCGCCTTCCGCCAGCGCCTTCACCTCTGCAGCGACTTCCGCTTTGATCTCCGCCGCGATCTTGTTGCCGTCCAGCAGTTGAGCAGCCATGCAACCTCTGCAGTGTGGGATTTCGAACGTCTTTATCTTAATGGAAGAGAGAGGACTTGGGATGCCCTCACGAGTTACAGGAAACACGACAGTGGGTAATCGTCTCGGCGACCTGCCGCCGTGTCCCTGAAAAGGGTCAGGAACTGCGCGAAGGAGGGTGCAACGGACGATGTCTCTTCGAATGCAGGACCACAGCCGTGCACGACCTCGCCGTAGGACGGCCCGTCCAGGCTCACGGCTAGGTAGTCGTAATCGGAGTGAACCGCCAGCATGAATGGAAAGTGGAGGTCCCAGAAAGAGCGGATCCGCTCCTGCGCTTCGGGATCGTCAGTCTCCCGCGTTATCAGTTCGAATTCATTCCAGCGAAAGCCCGGGCCTTCAGTGAGGCGGTAGTCCGCGCGGCACAGGAACCAGACATTCTCTGCGGCGTTCGCACACAACTCGAGCGATTCGAGGAAACCCGTCAACTCTGCGGGCACACGTGGATAGCGCTGGCGCACGAGTGGCGGGAGGAGGGGCTCGCTGGAGGTGCTAGGCTGTATTCTCCAGCCCCTCTCCCGAAGCGCCGCAAGAAGGTCCGCACCGAGTTGGGCTGTATCCATCCCTCCACACTCCAAAGGCTAGGTGGGCACATCGCGACCGAGCAGTGGAACCAGCATGCATCCTCGGGAAGAAGGATTCCAAAGCCTCGCTCAAAACCCATCTTAATATGAGACCATGCTTTCGACATTCTGTTCCAATTCGGAGAATCCCGGCCGCGTCGCACGGCCTACAGAGGTCCGAATGAACCGTGCCGCCATGCCGTTGCTCCGCATCCTGTGTTTCCTCTTGCTTGCCACGATCCCTGCAACCGCTCAGTCGGCGTCCGCTCCCGTTACGGTCATCTACGCCGGGCACTTGCTGGACGTGACTCAGGGTCGCACGCTGCATGACGTCGCCGTTGTCATCCGCGGCGACAAGCTGGAGGCTGTCGGCGAGCGCAACGAGGTATCCGTCCCGCCGGGCGCCCGCATCGTTCGCCTTCCCCAAAGCGCGACCCTGCTTCCCGGCCTGATTGATGCGCATGTGCACATCACCTGGGACCCCGAGGCCAGCCGCCAGGATCCGCTGGGCGTTTCCATCCCGCGCGAACCGTTGGCCGGCGCAAAGGTCGCTCGCACTACGCTGATGGCCGGCTTCACTACCGCTCGCAGTCTCGGGTCCACTGGCTATTCCGATCTGGCACTGCGTGATGCCATCACCGATGGCCAGGTGCCCGGGCCGTGGCTGTTGGTCTCCGGCACCGGTATGGGACCTCCCGGTGGAATCTGTGACCGCGTATTTCAGGGCGGCGGCACGGCTCAGGGCGTCGACGGCGTCACCCAGAAGGTCCGCGACCTGGTCGCAGCCGGCGTCGATGTCATCAAGCTTTGTGCCGGCGGCGGCGTGCTGCCCCGCCCCGAAGCGGCCCAAGTCACCGAGTTCAGCGAAGCGGAAGTGCGGGCCATCGTTGAGGAAGCGCACCGCCACGGCCGCAAGGTTTCGGCCCACGCCCAGGGCCCGGCGGCGATCCTTCTCGCCGTTCGCGCCGGGGTTGACTCCGTCGAGCATGGCGGCCTCATCGACGACGAAGCCGCCCGCGCCATGCTGGACCACAAGACCTTCCTGGTCCCGACGCTGTATCGTCTGGACTGGATCCTGGAAAAAGCGCGCTCCGGTGGCGCTCCAGCGGCCAACCTTCAGCAGCTCGAGAACGCTCGCAACCTGGCCCGCCAGAACATCGGCCGCGCGGTCAACCTGGGAGTGCCCATCGCTTTCGGCACCGATGCTACCGTCTACCCGCACGGCCTCAATGCCCGCGAGTTCGCCGTGCTGGTCGAGATTGGGATGAGCCCGCTCGAGGCCATCCGCGCCGCCACCACGAACGCGGCCCGGCTGCTCGGCCTCACTACCGTCGGCAGCGTGGAAGCCGGAAAGCTTGCGGACCTGACCGCGGTGGACGGTG
Source organism: Terriglobales bacterium (assembly GCA_035454605.1). Taxonomy (NCBI): domain Bacteria; kingdom Pseudomonadati; phylum Acidobacteriota; class Terriglobia; order Terriglobales; species Terriglobales bacterium. Next base: position 5,701 of record DATIGQ010000063.1, on the reverse strand, counting down.
ACCCGCTCGCGGACGTTTCCCGCCTGGAGAAGGTCCGGTTCGTCATGAAGGGCGGGACCGTGTACCGGAACGACTTCAGCACACACTAAAGAAGCCCGTGCTGGCGTTACAATGCGTGGCGATGATTCCCCAGGACCTGCTCGACATTCTCGTCTGCCCGGCCTGCAAGCAGCCGCTGGCCTACAACCAGCAGGCCCAGACGCTGAAGTGCTCCGCCTGCCGGCGCGTCTATCCCATCGTCGACGACATCCCCGTCCTGCTGGTGGATGAGGCCAGGATCGAAGAGTAGAGCCTGAGAGGGGTGCTTCACTTCGCTCCGCATGACAACCGGCATGCGGACAAGCAGTTACCGGTAGCTCCTGAGGGACGTCACTTCCGCTTCCAAGTCTCTCCGCCGTCCGCGGTGACCCAGGTCTCGCCCGCAGAGGTCTCCACGGTTCCGTGCATCGCGTCGCGAAAATCAATGCGCACAATGTCGGGAAGTTCCGCCACTTCGGCCGGCCTCATGCGCCGCGTCGTCCCTTGAATGAGCCCGCGCGCCTCCCACGTCTCCCCGCCATCGCCCGAATGGTACAACCCCAGGTGGGATCCGCCGGCCCACACGTTGGCGCCGATCACCGCGACCGCGCGGAACCGCATCGGGCTGGCGATTCTCACTTCCTGCCAGGTCCTTCCGCCGTCGAGCGACCGTTGCACCTGCCCTTCGGAAGTGACCGTCCAGCGCGCCGCCGCCGTCTTGGCGCTGACCTCGTAGTTGGCGACGTTGCCCGCCGCTGCGTGCTTCTTCATCGGCAGCACTGCGGGAGGCTGGTAAGCGGTTTCCGTCTTGCCCTTCTCACCGGCTTCTTTCTCGTCAGCGCTCGGGCGGTCAGCCCGCGATTCCGTCACGACCATCTCGCTGGCGGCATTCGCGGCCACCTCATTCTTGTCGCGCGGCGCCGCCGCCGGCGGAGCCTGCGGAGCCATCTGCGAACTCAGCGCGCCGCCGGCCACGGCCGCCGGTGCCCGTGCTCCTGCGCCCACGGCCCCACCGCTGACCGTTCCGACTCCGCCGGCCATTACGGCTCCGGCTTCGCGTCCCGCTGCCGGAGCGCTGGCCGCGCGCTGGCGGAATTGATCGCTGTCATCCTTCATTTCCCTCGACAACGCAGATTGCGGCGCCTCTTCCAGCGCTTCCTTCTTCGGTTCGGCCGGCGCCACGCGATCCACTTCCTGATCCCGCAAGTCCGCCTGCTTGGCCCGCTCACCCACGCCGGATTGCGCTTCCAGCCGTCCGTTTACGGCCCTGCTATCGACGGTCACCTCGCCCGGCTTTCCCGCCTCCTGCTGCCGCGCAGGTTGAGCCGGTACCGGCGTCTCGCTTTGCGCCACCGAAACCTCCGGCGGCAGATCGCGACGCATCATGGGAGAACGCAGCAGCACGGCCGCGCCGACCAGCAGCACCGCAGCCAGCGCGCCCCATTGCAGATGCTCCCAGCGCAGCCAGCGCGAACGCTCTACTTCCGCAACCTGGGCCGGCTCTGGCTCCGCTTCTGCTGGTTGCGCCAGCGCCACCACCTCGCGGCAATCGGCGCACACACCCAGATGGGCCAGAACCTGCGCGCGTTCGTCTCCGCCCAGCTTGCGTTCCACGAACGCCGCCAACTGGTTGGCATCCGGATGCACGTCGCCCGCAGCTTGCTGCGCCGCCAGGCGCTCGCGTACCGTGTTGGGGACCTCCGGTTTGGGCGTCTCCGCCATCACTCCTACTCCCGCTCCTTCTTTAAGGAGAACGTTTCCGCCGGCGTTTCTTGCGCCAGGTGCCGGCGCACGTCCACCGCCAGGTCGCGCACGTCCGCTTCCAGCGCCTCTTCCGCCTGGCGCCGGCTCATGCCGCGCTTTCCCAGCCCGTCCAGGACCTTTTTCCGCAGCCCGCTTGCCAGTTTTTCCACTCTCCGGCTGATGGTGGACTCATGTACGCCCAGCATACGCCCCACTTCCGCCAGCGTTCGCCCGTCGAGGAAGTACGCCGCCAGGATGAACCGCTCCTCGGCCTCGAGCTGTTCCAGCGCTTCATCGGTCGCCGCCGCGATGCGCGGATCCGGATCGGGCGCCGCCGCTACTCTGGGGGCTTCGAATTGCGTTCCCTGCTCCTCTTGCTCTTCCAGGCTCACCAGCCGCCGCGACTTCCGGTAGCGGTTGACGTGTTCCTGCGCCAGCACGGTGCGCAGCCAGCCCTCCAGCGACCCGCGCCCCGTGTAGGACGCCAGCTTTGAAACCCGCTCGTCGCCCCGCGCATTCGAGGCGTAGAGGTCGGCGTACAGCGAATCGGCCAGCTCATGCCCGCTCGCGTCATCGCGCGTGATGCCCCGGGCCGCGTCGTAGAGCTTCTCCCGGTAGCGGGTCAGGAAGACTTCCCAGGCGCGCTCGTTGCCTGCAGCGCAGGCCCGGGCGAGGGCCAGTTCTTCCACCCGCAGGCCGCCGTAGAACTCGGTGGCTTCCTTCTCCCCAGCGTCGGCCGGCAGGTAGCGCGCGCCCACCTCCGCCAGGATGCGCAGGAACTGCCCCGCCTCCAGCCCCAACTGTTCGCCCCCACTCTTGACGTACAGCTCGGCAAATAGCCGGGTCAGGCGCTCGGCCACCGCGGCGCTCCCGCGCGGCCTACCGCCGTCCTGTCCCTCGGAACTCATCGATTGGGTGGATGGTATCAAGTTTTGGGATGCAAGAACCGGCACCGGCGGCGTTCTACGCGTGAGGAAGCATTTGGCTTTGCCTGGGTACTAGGTACTGGGTACTGAGTACTTGCAACTCGGTACGCGGTACTCGCCACTTGCCAACTGCTGATCGCTAATTGCTGCTCCGAAGGAGTGTTCCCATGACCGCCCTGCGAGCCGTTCTTGCTCTCGCCGTTTTCGCCGGCCTGTTCTGGTCGGCCATCCCTCAGCCTGCCGACGCCGGATTCCGACCGGAAGCCACGGGCTACCGCGTGCTCGAGCCCATCCGCCACGGCAACCTGGCCATCTTCCCTGTGATTGCCGCTACTACCTTTGACACCAGCCGTTTTCTCACCCTGGATGAAGGCCTCGCCTCGGGCGAGGTGGTGGTGACCGAAGCCGGCCAGGTGCGCCCGCTGATTCGCGGTCCGCGGACGCGCCCTGTACCGCAGTCCGGCTCGGGCGAGGTCAACCGCCTGGTGCTGGTCAATAACTCCAGCCGCCCGCTCCTTCTGCTGGCCGGCGAGATCGTCACCGGCGGCAAGCAGGACCGCGTGGTGGGCAAGGACCGCATCATCCCCGCCCACGGCGACGCGGACTTGAGCGTGTTCTGCGTCGAGCCCGGCCGTTGGACCGCCACCAGCGACCGCTTCCAGGCCTACGACGGAAACATGGCCCAGCCCAGCGTCCGCGCCAAGGCCATGGGCGACAAGGACCAGCAGAAAGTCTGGGAAGAAGTCCATAAGTCCAACCAGGGCATGGCGGAAATGGTCGCCGCTGCCCCGTCTGGCGGGATCGGCGCTGGATCGGGAGGCGGTATCGGTTCCAGTGAGAGCCGGCGCCGCGCTGCCGCGGAGATTGCTTCCACCAGTTCCTACGCCCGCGTCATGGCCAACGACGAAGTCAAGAAGCGCATGGACGAAGCCGTCGCTCCCATCGCCGGACCGCGCAGCGACGTCCTCCGGCGCCTCCGCGCCCAGAAGGCCGTCGGGGTGGTGGTCGCCGTGAACGGCCGCATCATCTGGGCGGACCTGTTCGCCTCCACCGACCTGCTCAGCGCCTACTGGGAGAAGCTGGTGCGCTCCTATGCCGCCGAAGCGCTCACCGGTTCGGGCACCCGTTTCGCCGGCGTCTCGCTGAAGGCCGCGCAAGCGTTTCTGGACGACTTCGAGGGCACGCGCCAGGTGGTGGAAACCGAACCCGGCGTCTTTCGCCATACCGAGGTCTCCGGCCAAGGTTTTCGGGCCTTCGAGCTGACTTCGCTCCTGCCCAAGACCGGCTTCGACCTGCATTTGAGCAAGATGGCGGAGTAGAAATCAGATTGTCATCCTGATTTAGCCGAGGGCCGAAGGCCCGAGCCCTGAGCGAGGTCGAAGGGGAGCGCCGCGAAGCCTTTTGCCCTCGCCGCTTTTGGCGAGGTCGCGGCGCGAGTCGAAGGATCTTGGGGTTGCCTTCCAAAATCGCCCTGGCGTTGTTCCCGGCCCCTCAAGATGGAACTTCCCTCGCCCCGCGAACGTAACCATAGGTGGTTACCGGCGATGCGAAAATCGAACGAGTCATGCAACGAAATCCGGCAGCCAGCGTCTAATCGTACAGGAGGAAGAAGGGCACGGGATCGGAGGTGGGCGATGCTGAACAAGTTCTCCATGACGGAAGTATCGACCCTGTGTTCGGAGCTGCGCGGCAGCGCGCTGGACGCGCTCCAGGCAGCCGAGGTTCTCCAGATGTTCATGACGCGGCATGGTTATGGCGTCTCGCCGGAATCGGCGCGCGCCGCCATCGGCCGCATCATCGCGGGGGCGAGCGAAGACGCCATCCGCAGCGAGCTCGACAATCTGGCTTTGGTGATGTAACCGCATCCCGGCGCCCGCGAGGGCGCGTACCTTAAACCAATTGTCGTTAACAAAGGCCGGGCGAATCTGCCCGGCCTTTTCATATTCGGGGATTGGTGCCCCGCGTTCGCGCCGTGTTCTTCTGCGCTAACGTGCGCCGGCTACGCCCGCCACCACGTCGTACAGGGTGCGAAACCCGCGGCGCACTTCCTCCACGCGGATGCGTTCGTTGTCGCCGTGCGCGGCGCGCGACTCTTCGTCGGTCGAGGTATGGGGGGAGAAGCCGTAGCACACCATGCCCAGGGGCCGGTAGCGCTGGTTCTCGGTGTAGCCCGAGGTCAGCCGCGGCGCCACCGGAGCCTCCGGAAAATAGCGCGCCGCCACTCGCTCGATCTCGCGCCACAGCTCGGTGTCGGTGGGTGATTCGTTGGCCACGCGGAATTCGCCGTCCAGCGGTTCGACGGTGACGTTGGAATCCGCCACCACGCGCCGCATGGTTTCGAGGAACGCCTTGGGATCTTCGCCCGGCAGCAGGCGGACGTCGAGGTTGGCCCAGGCCTCGCCGGGGATGACGTTGGTCTGCTGCGAGCCGCCCAGCATGGTCACCGAGATGGTGTTCGCAAGCAGCGGGCGCAGGAACTCGTCCTGCTCCACCTCCGCCCGGAAGCGGCGATTCTTGAGCGCCCGCCGGATGTCGCGGAACTTGGCCGCGCGGTCCGGCGTTTCATACCGCGCCATGGCCGCCAGGAACTGCTCCGCCACCGGCAGCACCTTGAGCGGAGGCCGGAAGTCGAGGATGCGTCCCAGCGCGCGCACCAGCCGGTTGGGCGCCGAGTTGTCCAGCGGCCGCGAGCCGTGCCCGGGGCGGCCGCGCGCCGTTACCCGCAGCCAGAAGGTGGTTTTTTCGGCCACGTCCACGCCCACGTATTTCACCTGGCCGTTTTCGAGCCGATTGGAACCGCCCTCGGTGATCAGGTATTCGGCGTTGGCCAGCCAGTCCTTACGATTGGCGATGACCCAGTCGGTGCCCGAGCCGTCGGCCTCTTCGTCGGCCGTGGCCAGGAAGATGACGTCGCGGTCGAGCGCGATGTTTTCGCGCTTGAGCATCACCATGACCATGAGCTGCGCCAGACCTTCGTCCTTCATGTCCTGGGCGCCGCGGCCGTACAGCGCGCC
>DATIGQ010000062.1 GCA_035454605.1 Terriglobales bacterium | reverse complement strand
GCACGTCCCGGGTGAGGGCGGCGGTGGCGGCTGGCGTGATGGACACCCCGATCCCAAGCCGGCGCGCCTCGTCGATCAATTCGTAGAGGTCCTTCCGATCCAGCGGGTCGCCTCCGGTCAGGATCAACTGCGGCAGCGGGTTGCCGAACTCCGGGATCTGGCGCAAAAAATCCACGCCCTCTTGGAATGTCAGCTCCAGCGGGTGCGGCGTCGGCATCGCTTCGGCGCGACAATGGCGGCATGCCAGCGCGCAGGCCTGCGTGACTTCCCAGTAGATGTTGAGGGGCGTCTGCGAGAAGTCTCGTGGCGCGTGGTGCGCGGGACGTGCTTTGTGAAGCGAACCCGTCATCATGCTCTCACCGTATCCTCTCGGCACATCCTCTGTCGAGGTCAGGCTGAAGGGATGGCTCTTACCCCTCAAAGCGATCGCGCTCTGGGGATATTAGGCGTTCCTTCCCTCCTGTGTTGTCACAGGGTAGCGTGACGCCCACTCTTCCGTATGTGACCTTCATCACTCAACCCGGGAATGCTCCGCTGGCAAGGCGATGCGGGATTCCAAGGGATCGGTGCTGGCATGCTGGCAGAGACGGGAAGCCTGGCGCGCCCGAAGGGATTCGAACCCCTGACCTATTGCTCCGGAGGCAATCGCTCTATCCAGCTGAGCTACGGGCGCGCAGCAAGGTCATTATAGCTTGCCGAGAGACGCTCACCGGCTTCCTGTTCCACTGCAGCCTCCGCAACAACGCCACGCTCACCACGCCATACTGGCCCACCGAACTGGGTGGAGCGAATCTAGCTCCGATTCCAAATGAGTGACAACAAACTGTTGCTGGGCGGCGTGGGGGTGGGGTTCGGAGCGGCCGCTGTGGCGCTGCTAGGGGCTGCGGTCCGGAGCGCGCGCCAGACGATGCGACTGCGGCGGACGGGCGCGCGCAGCACGGCGATCGTCCGCGAACTCAACACGGTGGAATCGTTTGAAGATACCGCCTACGCGCCCGCGTTCGAGTTTGCGACTGCGGACGGAACGGTCCACCGGATAGTGTCCGACGCTGCGGCCAATCCGCCCAGCCACAACGTGGGCGATGAGGTCACGGTCCTGTACGATCCTGCCGATCCCAGCGGAGCCCAGATCGAAGCTTTTGCCAGCCTTTGGCTGGGCCCCGTTCTGATGATGGTCGGGGGGAGCGTGACGCTGGGCGTAGCAATCTTCTGCCTCTGGTTCACAAGGTAAACGGCGTCCGTAGTATGCAAGCGCCGGGAATACCCACGAGCGTGGCGGACACCTTACTGCACGATCACGGAACTCCGCACAGTCTTAGTCTCTCCGGCGGCGGTCTGAGCGGTGACGGTGATCGCATTGGAGCCGGCGGGGAGCGCCGGGGTGAAGAAGCGGAAGGTGCCGTCCGGAAAGATGGCAGGCACGGACTGGCCGTTGACCATCACGGTGGCGCTGGGCCAAGTGCGGCCGCGCACTTCCACGATGCGGCCGTGCAGCACCGGCTCTTCTACCAGAAGGAGTGGGGGAGGGGAGGAGGGCAGGTCGGGCGCGGCGGCCTCGGCAGCCGTAGTGCGTCCGCCAAAGGCCGTTGACGCGAAGTAAGCGGCAAGCGAGAGCGCCGCTGCAACAACAATGACGGCGGCGGCGGACCATCCGCGCTTCGGTGCAGAACGACCTCGGGCTGTAGAGTGTCTGGCGGCCATGAAGCGCACAACCCAATCAGGGTTTGCATTGCACGTCAGCCACCACAAGCGGTTCGACGGTAAGTCGCTGTTGCGGCGAGAATTCCAAGAATCCTAGGCCGAGGCTTTGCGGTTCTCCGTGACCCAGATTCGGACGATTCGTCCAAGATTGGGAACAAGGCTGGCGTCGGAGTCAATCACAGGCCTGATCGACGAGCCGAGGTGAATGCCAAGCAACACGGTCAGCTCTCCGCAGATTCCGGGCTGCGCAATCCTGGCGGAGTTTGCGCCGGGGTGTGCTAGGCTTTGAGGCGAGCCGCCTTGCGCGCCTTCGAGAAAGCGCCGCCGGACATCCAAGCGATCCTGAGCAAGCCCATTCGGGAGCTGGGGCTGAGGCTGGAAGGAACGCCGCTGGAGCGTTTCGTGCACCAGCTCTACCGGGAGCTGGAGCGCAAGCGGATGCGGAAGTTCCGGCCGCTGTGCTACCTGACCGACGAATGGGGATGCCCATCCGGCGAGCCGGTGATCGGCATTCCGTTCTACCTGGCCAATCCCGACCTGGTCCGCCTGGAAAAGGAAATGGACGACGTCGAGGACGCGCGCGAGATCATGATGTACCTGCGCCACGAAGCCGGCCACGCCTTCAACTACGCCTACGAGTTCTACAAGACGCCGGATTGGCGTCGCCTGTTCGGGCCCTTCCGGCGCCCGTACCGGGAAAACTACCGCCCGGTGCCGTTCTCGCGCAGCTTCGTGCGCCACATCGAAGGCTGGTATGCGCAGAAGCATCCCGACGAAGACTTCGCGGAAACCTTCGCCGTCTGGCTTACGCCGGGCTCGAGGTGGCGGCAGAAATATCGTGGCTGGGCCGCTCTGGAAAAGCTGAAGTACATCGACCGCATCGCCAAGGAAGTGCGGGAGAAGGAGCCGCTGCGGCCACAAGGCTCGACCGACATCACGGTGGAAGAGATGGAGTCCACGGTGGCGGAGTTCTACGAGAAGGCCGTGGCCGAACCGATCTCGCCGACGGACCTGGCGCTGGACAGTGACCTGGTGGATATTTTTGCCGCGTCCAAGCGGCGCAAGCGGGGCGTGCGCCTGGCCCACGACCTGCTGCAGGAGAATCACGCGGCATTGCTGGACAAGCTGACTTACTGGACCGGTGTGAAGCGCCCGCTGCTGAAAAGGCTGGTGGACGCGATCGAGCAGCGGGCCGGGGAGCTGGGCTTGAAGTACGACGTGAAGCGCGAACGCGAGCACCTGACGGAAATCACGGTATACGTGACCGGGCTGGCCATGAACTACATCCTGCGGGGACGGTTCACACAACCCTAGCCGCGGGAGGAAACGGGAGGCGGAAGTGAACGGCAAGAAGTTCCGAATCGCAGTCCTCTACGACGTGTGGGAGGGCGAAGAGGAACCCACAGCGGAACCGGAAGCGGAGCAAGCACCGGCGCGCGGGCGCCGACCGCGCAAGAAGAAGCAGGAGAAGGCCGACCGCGAGGAAGTCTTTGAAGCCCTGGAGAAGCTGGGGTACGAGCCGTTCTATTACGTCCTGGATGGCCGCGACCAGACGCTGGTGGGTCTGGCGAAGTGTGGCGCGGACCTGGTGTTCAATCTCACCGAGTCCTACGCCGGCGACGATACCAAGGACATGAACGTCGCCGCGTATCTGGACCTTTTGGGGCTGCCGTACACGGGCTCGAACGGGCAAGGGCTGTTCCTGGGACATGACAAGGTTTTGGCCAAGAAGCTGTTCGCCTTCCACGGCATTCGCACGCCGAAGTTCGCCACTTCGTATCGTGGCGTGCTGGATCACGCCCATGACATCGTGTTTCCGCTGATCGTGAAGCCCAGCGCCGAGGATGGTTCCATCGGAATCCGCAGCAGTTCTTTGGTGGGCAGCGTGAAGGAGCTGATGGAGCAGACGCACTACATCCACGACGAATTCGATTCTCCGGTGCTGATCGAGGAATACATCGAGGGACGGGAGATCTATGTAGCCATCCTCGGCAACAAGAACCCGGAAGCCCTGCCGCTGATCGAACTGGATCTCTCCAAGCTGCCCAAGGGCACGCCGCGTATCGCCGGAGAAGACGTGAAGTGGGAAAAGGACACACAGGCCTACAAGGTGACCAAGTCCGTGCCGGTGGAAGACATGGACGAGGAGACGGTGCACAAGGTGCAGGAGACGGCCCTGGCCGCCTATCAGGCGCTGAAGTTGCGTGACTACGGCCGCATCGACCTTCGCCTGGGGAAAAAAGACAGGGCCTACGTGATCGAGGCCAATCCCAATCCGTGGCTCTCCAGCTCAGCCGAGTTCGCCATGGCGGCGCGCAAGGCGGGCAGGAACTATACCCAAATGATCGGAGAGATCGTGGACCTGGCGCGGGCCCGCTACGCGGCCGGCTGAGTGACGCGAGGATTACAATCCTCCGCCATGCGCGAGTGGCTGGAGTCGTGGTGGGAAGCCGAGTGGCATCCCGTATCGCGTGCGGCGCTCGTAGGATGGATGGGCTTCTACGTTGTGTTCCTCTTGTACGCCGCGGCCAATCACAACCGATTCCTGTTCATCGATAACGTAAACCTCGTGGTACACGAGGCGGGGCACCTGCTGTTCGGCTGGACGGAGAACTTCCTGCTCGGAGTGTGGGGCGGGACACTGCTGCAATGGCTGGTGCCGCTGGCGCTGGCAACGACCTTCCTGGTGCGGCGGCAGACTACCGGTTTCGCCTTCTGCCTGTTCTTCTTCTTCGAGAACCTGCTGTATTCGGCAACCTACATGGCGGACGCGCGGCGGATGGAGCTGCCCCTGGTGACCGTAGGCGACGCCGATCCCGACTTCACCGGCCACGACTGGAACATCATCTTCTCCAGCCTGGGCATGCTGCATCGCGATACCGCTATCGCAGCCATGGTGCGCGCCGCGGGATGGCTGGGGATGCTGGGTACAGTGGCGTGGCTGGGGTGGAGGGGGAAAGGACCTGCCAGCTCCTGACTACAAACTTCGGCGGCGGACGGCTAGCAGCGCGATGAACTCGAAAATCAGGTTGGCAGCAAGCAACGCCGTAACGCCCTTGCCGTCCTGGGCGGGCAGCACTTCCACCAGATCGAAGCCGGCGAAGTCGAGACCAGCCAGGCCGCGCAATATTTCCTGAGCCTCGCGGGAAGTCGGCCCGCCCACTTCCGGCGTACCGGTGCCCGGGGCGTACGCGGCATCTACGAAGTCGATGTCGAAACTGAGATAGGCGCGCGCGTCGCCCACCCGCTGGCGGATGCGGGCCACGACGGCTTCGCAGCCCATGCGAAACATTTCCTGAGCCTCGATGAGTTCGAAGCCCAGGGCGCGGGCGGCGGCGAATTCTTCCGGTGAAGCGAGCGAGCCGCGCATTCCTACCTGGATCGAGCGGCTGGCGTCAATGAGCTTTTCCTCCACAGCTCGGCGGAAGGTGGTTCCGTGGTTGACGCGGGTGCCATAGAGCGTGTCGTCGGTGTCGGAGTGGGCGTCGAAGTGAACCAGCGCCAGCGGACCGCGCTCGCGTGCCAGCGCGCGCAGCAGCGGCAGCGGGATGGTGTGGTCGCCCCCGATGGCGATAGGCACTACGCCGGCGCGCGCCAGCGGCGAAACGAATTCCTCAATCGAACGAAGGCTGCGTTCCAGGTCGGAGGGAAAGACCGGCGCATCGCCGAAGTCGACTCCTGAGAGATGGTCGTACACGTTGATCCGATGGACGGGGTGATAAACGCCGGTGAGCCGCGAAGCCTCGCGCACGGCGGCAGGAGCGAAGCGCTGCCCGGTGCGGAAGCTGGCGCCCAGGTCGAAGGGAACGCCCACGACGGCAAAGTCCACGCCTTCGGTCGAGTTGACGTGGGGCAGCCGGCTGAAGGTGGTGATGCCGCCGAAACGAGGAACGCCGCTGGGAGGGCGGTAGCGCGTCATGACGGAGATTCTGTCACCGGGGCGGCACCGATGATCATTCCGTGCCTTCCAGTCGCAGCAGCCACAGCGATGACGCACCGTTGCTGCGGCAATACACGATGTAGCGCCCGTCGGGAGACAGGGTGGGCTCCTCGATGAACAGCCCCGACTCGGGAAAGTGGGTCACGGCTTGCGGTTTGCCGCCCGCGGCCGGGATGCGCAGGATGTTGCCGTGGTTGGGCTGCACGTACAGCCACTCCCCGTCCGGCGAATAGAAGGCATGCCGCACGCGGTCGTGTCCGAAGGTGAGCTGTTCCTCGCGTCCGCCCTCCGCCGGAATGCGCCATGCCTGGATGCTGCCTCCCGCGTTTGAGAAGTAGACGATCCACTTCCCGTCCGGCGAAAACCCTTCTCCCGGCCACTTGTTTCCTGGCGAGGACGTGAGCTGTTCTTGCTTTCGTGTCTTCATGTCCAGCAGGAAGAGCTCGAGGTTGCCTCCCACTCGCTGGCCGAACAGCAGGCGGCTGCCGTCAGGAGAGAACTGCCCGTGGCCCAGTCCTTCCGCCGGCGGAATCAATTCTTCGGCACCGCTCCCATCCACTGCCACCAGCCATACCGACCGCCGCCCGTCGGGCGTCACACGGGCCAGCGCCAGCTTCTTGCCATCCGGCGACCAGTAGGGCGTACTCGCTCCCCGGTCGCTGCCCGGCAGGCTCAGCCGGTGGCGCTCTCTCTTCTCGACATCCAGCAGCCAGATATCCTGTCCGCCCAGCCGGTCGCTGGCGTACGCGATGTACCTGCCATCGGGCGAGTAGGAAGGATACCGGTCGATCACCCGCCCTTCGCTCAGCTCTTCTTCCGCCCCGGCCGGCTTGGCTCCGCCGGCATCGAGCGGCAGCCGCGTCAGGTTCATGGAACCTTCCAGTTCGGAAACCGCGATCTGCTGGCCGTCCCGCGCCAGCGTCAGGTCGGTGAGCACCCCGGTCAACATGCCCACCGACTGCGGCTCGCCGCCGGCCTCACCGCTGGCCGCGTCCATCGGCAGCATACCTAGCTCGGTGCCGCCGCGCTCGTCCCGCCGCAGGAAATAGATGCGCCGTCCCAACGGTCCCCACTCGTGGGTCGAGGCGTCCAGCAGCTTGCGCGCCGTCCCTCCGCTCGCCGCCTGGATCATCACCTGTTCCGGGTCCACGGTTCCGAACGTGATCCACTTTCCGTCGGGCGAGTAGTGCACGCGGGTGATCTCCCAAGTCGGCGAGGGAGCGTTGGCGGTTCGCAGCGAATCCAACTCCGCCACGATGGTGCGCACCTTGCCGTCTTCGGTGGAAACCTCCAGGATCGAGCGGTGATACTCGCTGCCGCTGATATAGGCGATGTGTTTGCCGTCGGGATTCCAGGCGGGCGCATTGGCATCCGCGGCCAGGCGCCGCGCCGGCCCGCCCAGCGCGGGCGCCACCCACAGGTCGCCGCCCAAGGTGCGGAATTCCATCCCGAACGTGGACCCAATGCGCACCATCCCAGTGCGTGACGAGCGCGTCGAGATGAACGCGATCCACTGCCCGTCCGGCGAGAACGCCGGCTGGATGTCTTCCCCGGGATCGTTGGTGACGTTGACGTCCTGACCGCCCTCGATCCGCCGCACGTAGATGTCGAAGTTCCCGCCGCGGTTCGCGGAGTAGGCCACCAGCTTTCCGTCGGGAGACCAGGTCGGCCATTCCGAGTGCGCCGGATCGTGCGTCAGCCGCGACACCTGCACCAGTCGCGTGGTTTGCGTCTGTGCCCCGCGCTTCCACAGGACCGCCCATGCCGCCAGCGCACCCACGACCAAGCAGACCGCCGCTAGAACATAGAGTCGCGACCTGCCCGGCTGTTCAGCGACCGCAGGTTCGCCTTGCGGCTGTGCCATGGCTTCTTCGATCTCCAGCCGCGCATCGGCGATGTCATGGAGCCGCTGCTTCCGGTCTTTCACCAGACAGCGTTTCAGCAGCCGCCGGATCCCGGCTGGTGTGGGCGCGGGCAGCGCGTCCCAGTCCGGTTCCCGCTCCAGAATAGCCACAATCGAATCGGTCGTGGTTTCTCCCCGGAAGGCTCGCTGGCCACTGAGCATTTCGTAGAGGACGCACCCGAACGACCAGATGTCGGTTCGCTTATCCACGGCCTGGCCGCGGGCCTGCTCCGGGCTCATGTAGGCCGCCGTGCCCATCATGGCTCCGCCCAACGCGGTGCGGAAGGTTGCCGTCGGCGAATCCGAATCGCTGCTGGTTTTCACCGCCGCGTCGCCCCGTGCCAGTCCGAAGTCCAGCACCTTGACCTGGCCTTCGAGCGTGACCCGGATGTTGGCCGGCTTCAGGTCGCGATGGATGATGCCTTTCCCATGGGCTGCTTCCAGCGCCTCGGCGATCTGCCGCGCCAGCTCCAGGGCGTCGCGCACTGCAATGCGCCCGCGCAGGCCGAGCGTCTCACCCTCGACCAGCTCCATCACCAGAAAGCGCTGGCCGTCGACGTCCTCCAGCCCGTGCAGGACGGCGATGTGGGGATGATTGAGAGCGGCCAGCAGTTGGGCTTCGCGCTCGAAGCGGGCCAGCCGCTCCGCATCCTGGGCGAAGGCTGCCGGCAAGATTTTGATGGCCACATCGCGCGCCAGGCGCGTGTCGCGCGCGCGATACACCTCGCCCATCCCGCCCGCCCCAATGGGCGCCAGGATCTCGTAGGGACCCAGCCGCGTTCCGATTCCCACCGCCATCTCAGCCGCGCATTATAGGGCAGCGGCCACGGTTGCGCGGCATGTTCGAGCAAGCGGCGGCTCGGTACTGCGGATGCCCTGCTCCGCACCATGAGGAATGACGTGCCAGGCACGTCTGGCAGGAATCCCCGCGGGTACTTGGGCGGAGCGCTGTACCGTGCCTAAGATGGCAGCAATATGTCTGCGCAGTGTCTTTTGCTGGGCACGGACTCCGAAGCCCTGGGGACCTTGTGTCCCGTTCTGGAAGAACTGCAGGTCGCGGTGGATGTGTGTTCGCGGCGCGACGCCGCAGTGCAATTGCTGAGCCAGCAGAAGTTCGAACTGCTGGTGATCGACTGGGAATCGGTGGACGGCCCGGGGCACGTGCTGCTGAGCACGCGCCTGCTGGCGACCAACCGGGACACGGTGGTGCTGGCGCTGGTGAGCGGTGTCGAGAGCATGCGCGCCTCACAGGAGATGGGAGCGAACTTTGTCCTTTCCAAGCCCATCTCGGAATCGGCGGCGCGGCGCACTCTCCAGGCTTGCCGGGTCCTGTTTCCGCAGGAAGCTCCGCGCCAGGTGCGACGGCCGGTGCACTCGCTTTCTTTCGTCAGTTTGGAGCAAGCACAGGACGCCGCCATCCTGCTGAACGTGAGTGAAGGCGGCATGGCCATCCAGGCGCTGCAACCGCTGGACCGGGGCCAAGTGATCCAATTCGGGATCGAGCTGCCGCTGGCGCCGCTCCGGTTGGAAGCGCGGGGCGAAATCGTATGGGTGGACCCCAGCGGACGCGCCGGCGTTCGTTTTGTCGAGGTGCCGGAGCCGCACCGGGCAAAACTGCGCGAGTGGCTGGAAAAGAGCCCCGAGGAGGCTCCGGCGAGCGCCGTGATCACTACGGCTGAGTCACTCGAAACCTATCGCTTCCCCTGGGAAAAGCCGCCCTTGGTCGAGCGTGTGGCCGCTCTGAGCGTGGACACCGCAATGGTGCTGGCCGCCACGAGCCTTTTTGGGCTGGTCTTCCTGGTAGCTCCTGCGCCCGCTCTGACCGGTACCGCCGCCCTGGTGACGATCGGCCTGCTGGCGACGCTCGGGGTCAGCTACTTCCTGATGTATCGCCTGTCGGGCGTGGCCACGCCGGGCAGTGCGCTGGTGCAGGGACTGGTCCGGCCTAAGCCCAAACTGGAGCGCAGCGTCCAACTGGTTCCCACCGAAACCGCGGTACCCGCCGCCGCACCGGCAGCAACCGCGCCGGAACCTGAACCGGTGTTGGTAGGAGAACAGTCGGAACACTGAAGGTTGCGGGCGACGGGTCGCGGCAAACCCTACTTCGTGTTTCTCGTCTCCAGTGATGCCCTTGTGACACCAGGGGCTTTCTCCGTATCCTTCCGCCCAAAGGAGAGATTTCATGCGCCGAGCCTTTCTAGCAGTCGTGTTCGCCGTGGTTTGCCTACCGGGGTACGCCGCCGGGCAAGGCGCGCCTCAAGAAAAGCGCGACCCTGCCCCGCATGCGATTGACGAGCGCAAGCTGGTGGACCTGACGCACGACTTCGATTCCAGCACTATCTATTGGCCCAACGCGCAGCCCTTCGAGTGGAAGAAAGAATCGTGGGGCATGGCGGCGGGCGGCTACTGGTACGCCGCCGGGCTCTATGCCGCCAGCGAACACGGCGGCACGCATCTGGATAGTCCTATTCATTTTGGCGAAGGCAAGGCCACCGTGGACCAGCTTCCCGTGGCGCAACTGGTCGGACCGGCGGTGGTGATCGATATCTCCGAGGCCTGTGCCAAAGACGTCGACTATCGCCTGCGCGTGGAAG